>CANGNR010000129.1 GCA_947455385.1 Microbacteriaceae bacterium | reverse complement strand
GAATCACGGCCGCGGCCAACAGAACCACCACGATGATGAAGGTGCGCCGACCCCACTTTGGCAAGAAGCCGACGTATGCGGCCGTGCCGGTGAGCTCTGGCTCTTCGCTGTCTTCGAGGCCAGCTCGCCAGAGATACCAGAGAAAAAGGACCACAAGAAGCAGCCCGACCCAAAGCGAGATCTCGCGGGTGAACGGAATGATTAGGGCAATCACAGAGGCGATGAGCAAGAAACCGAGGTCGATTCGACTCTCTTTGTTTACGAGAATTCCGTATGGCTCGTGGACGGCATCCGTGCCAGATTGCTTGGCCTTGCGATTGCGAATGCCGCGCATCGCCAGATAACCGACGAGTGCGATCGCGGGCCAGCCGAAGCCGAGCAAAAGTCGATTGGCGCCGGTGAGGTTGGCCGAGGCATAGGCTGCCATGCTCGGGTCGCTGCCGGCGGCGTATGCGAAGTAAACGCTGACGATGTATTCGGGCAAGATCGTGATGACCGCGAGCAGGCCGACGGTCAGACCACCCGAAAGATCAACCTCGGCTGCCTCACCAACCCATCCGAGCATAAAAGCTGCCGCGATGATTGCGCCCCCAGTGGCGAGAGCGCCAAGAATGGGCTCGACCTCAACGTGAAAGAGTGCGATGTAAAGCGCGGGAATCGCGATTGCGAACGCGAGCACGAATGGCGTCAACAGCCTTGCGAAATAGCCCGCAGAGGCCGAATAAACGACCCGCTTCTCTGACAATCCGACCGCCTTTAGCAACCACCGAAAACACAACTACCAGCGCCGCTAAAATCTAGGTAGCGGGGCAAGTTCTGCACTTAAGCCAAGCCTAGCCTTCGCCGAGATTCATCAGCGACAGGCTGTGCACAGGCGCAGCTCTCGCCACTCAAACTAGCGAGAGACCAGGATGACGACCAAGCGCAGCCACAAGTTAGCCGATGGCAGAGACATCATCTACTTTGACGATGCAACCTCGACTTTGCCCGCCGAGCGCAAGGCCGACTCGCGAGAGCTCGACCCTCGCCCCGCCCCAGCCCAGATGCGCCTCGACTCGCTCAACGGCGAGTGGATCTCGGTTGCCGCCCACCGCCAGACTCGGGCGTTTTTGCCGCCAGCACACCTTTGCCCGCTGTGCCCATCCACGGATGATTTTCAGAGCGAAATACCCGACCGTTTCGACGTCGCGGTGTTCGAAAACAAGAGCCCATCTTTTGGTCCGGTGCAACTCGAAGTAGACGATGTGAACTACTCGGTGGTCGCCGACCTCGAGCTTGGTTCGACCCGCGACTCGATCGGTCGCTGCGAGGTCGTGGTCTTCAGCCCAGAGCACGAAGGCTCGATGGGTAGCCAGCCTGTCTCGCGAATTCGCACCGTGATTGACGCGTGGGCCGACCGCACCGAGGCGCTGCTAAAGCTCGGCGGAGTTCGCCAGGTGTTTCCATTTGAAAACCGCGGCCAAGAGATCGGCGTGACCCTGCACCACCCGCACGGACAGATCTATGCCTACCCATACGTGACGCCGCGCACCGCAAAGGTGTTGGCGTCAATCGAAAAGTTTGGCGCTGACCTCTTTGCCCGCACGCTCGAGTTCGAGCAGGCCGGCGAACGAGTCGTGCTAGCCGGCGAGCGCTTCACCGCATACGTGCCATTTGCCGCACGCTGGCCAATCGAGATTCACCTGCTGCCCCACCGCCACGTTGGCACGATCGCCGAGCTCAGCGAGGTTGAGCGCGAGGAGCTAGCCGGCATTTATTCGTGCCTGCTAAAGGCTGTGGATGCGCTGTACGAGACTCCGACCCCCTACATCGCAGCGTGGCACCAGGCGCCAAGGGTGGCCGGCGGAGAAAACGTGCGACTTCAGTTGCAGATCACCTCACCGCGTCGAGCCGCCGACAAGCTCAAGTATCTGGCTGGTTCGGAATCGGCGATGGGTGCCTTCATCGGCGACGTAACCGCAGAGTCTGTTGCCGCTCGCCTACGCGAGGTGATCTAGTTGACAGCCATTCGCAGCGAGGTTTCGGCAGAGGGAACCGCCCTAGAGTTTGCCGCCCGATTCGGCTATGCGCCAACCGGCGTTTGGTCTGCCCCTGGCCGAGTGAACCTCATCGGTGAGCACACCGACTACAACGAGGGCTTCGTTTTGCCCTTCGCCATCAATCGCCGCACCTACGCGGCAGTTGCGCTTCGCACCGACGGAGTTTGCCGCGTGTCTTCGAGCTTTGCCGACGATTCGGTGGAGGTAGCCTTCGACGCCATCGCTCGCGACACCGTTGCCGGCTGGTCGGCGTATCCGTTTGGCGTGGCCTGGGCCCTCGGCTCGAAGACCGGTTTCGACATCTACATCGACTCGGATGTGCCCGTCGGCGCAGGACTCTCTTCGTCGGCAGCGATCGAGTGCGCGGTTGCCGTTGCCCTGAACGAGCTGTGGGCAACTGGTTTGAGCAAGCGCGAACTTGCGCGCGTTGGGCAACGGGCCGAAAACGAGATCGTGGGCGCCCCAACCGGCATCATGGACCAATCGGCATCGCTGCTGGGCGAACTCGACCACGCGGTGTTTCTTGACTGCCGCACGCTTGAGGCCGAGGCCGAGGCGCTGGGATTCGCCGCCGCCGGACTCGAGCTCGCAATCATCGACACTCGCGTAGAACATCGGCACGCAGACGGCGGCTATAAATCGCGGCGCGAGGCCTGCGAGCGCGGTGCCGCAAGCCTGGGCGTCTCGAGCCTGCGAGACCTGAGCTCTGCCGATCTGCCACGCGCCGCCGAGCTTCTCGACGACCTAACCCATCGTCGGGTCAAGCACGTGATCACCGAAAACGAGCGCGTGCTCGAGACGGTCAAGACCCTGCGCGAGCGAGGCCCCAAGGCCATCGGCGAACTGCTCTATGCATCGCACGTTTCGATGCGCGACGACTTTGAAATCAGCGTGGATGAGCTCGACACGGCGGTTGAGACATCGATGCGACACGGCGCTATCGGCGCAAGGATGACCGGTGGCGG
>CANGNR010000128.1 GCA_947455385.1 Microbacteriaceae bacterium | reverse complement strand
GGTCCTCTGCCTTGACGCCGGCCACCTCGAGTGCCTCCTTGGCAACCTTTGCCATCTGCCAAACGGCCCAGCGAAACACGGTCTGGCCTTCTTGGCGCAGGGTCGGCCAGGTAGCGGTTCCATCGCGCAATTCGAGCAGCGACGATGTCATCGAAACGGCATCCCAGTTAGAGCCATCGGAGCCCCAGACGGTAGGGGAGATGCCTGGCTTATCGGATGGACCAACTATTGCGGCTCCCGCGCCGTCACCGAGCAAGAAGCTGATGCTTCGATCGGTTGGGTCGATGAAGTCGCTCAACTTCTCCGCGCCGATCACTAGCACGTACTTGGCCATTCCCGAACGTACTAGCGCGTCGGCCTGGGCGATTCCGTAGCAGTATCCGGCGCAAGCGGCTGAAACGTCATAGGCGGGAGCAGGGTTAGCCCCGACTTTCTCGGCCAAAAGCGCGGCCGCGGATGGGGTCTGGAACGGGTGGCTGATTGTGCTGAACAGCACTGCGCCGATCTCGGCCGGGTCGATCTTTGCGCGCGAGATTGCCTGTTGGGCGGCTTCGACGGCCATGTCCATCAGCGAGACATCCTTGGATGCTCGTCTGCGCGTCACGATGCCGGTGCGCTGACGAATCCACTCGTCGCTCGAGTCAATCGGACCAGCGACATCGTCGTTTGTGACTACGAGGTCGCCTCGGGCGGAGCCGATGCTATAGATGCGTGAGAACTTGACTGCCTCGTACTGCTTCAGTTCTGGTTGACCCATTGCCGCCCTCTAGCTGTGGTTTGCGATCAGCTCTGCCGCAGCAGCGAGTTGATCTGGTGTCTTGATTGCAAGGGTCTCGACGCCCTGCATTCCTCGTTTGGCCAAGCCTACAAGCGCTCCCGCCGGCGATAGCTCAATCAGGGCTGTCGCGCCGCTATCTTGAAGCGCGCTCATGCAGGCATCCCAGCGAACCGGGTTAGAAACCTGGTTGATCAAAAGGTCTAGGTAGTCGCGACCGCTCGAGACAGTCGAGCCATCCTTGTTGGTGACGATGGCAACCTTTGGATCGGCCACGGCCAGGGCTGCGGCGTAATCAGACAAGGATGCGACCGCGGGCTGCATGTAGCGCGTGTGGAACGCGCCTGCGACCTGCAATGGAATAACTCGGGCTCCGGCTGGTGCGTTTGAGGCGAGTTCGGCGATGCCCGCCTTGTCGCCGGCTACGACGACCTGACCGCCGCCGTTGAAGTTCGCAGCTGCGAGCCCAAGTGAGGTTAGTGTTTGCTCGACAACGGCCCAGTCGCCGCCGATAACGGCTGCCATCGAGGTCTCTTCTAGCGCTGCCGCGGCAGCCATTGCGCGACCGCGCGCGGTCACAAACTCAATGCCCTGATTAGGAGTGAAGATTCCTGCGATGGTTGCCGCCGCAATCTCGCCAACAGAGTGGCCGGCCAAAACGCCAGGCACAAAGCTCGGCAGTTCGGCTTGGAGGGCGGCGTAAGAGGCGATGCTCGCCGCGACGATGAGCGGTTGGGCGATCGCGGTATCGCGAATCGTTTCTGCGTCTGAAACGGTTCCGTGCAGTCGAAGGTCGACACCGGATGCCTCGGACAGCTGGTCGATGGTCGAGGCGTATGCCTCGAGCTCGAGCCAAGGGAGCATGAAGCCTGGGGTTTGAGATCCCTGACCTGGGCAAGCGACAACGATCATACGAACCCTAGCTCTCGCCGCCGGCCGAACCGCTGGTTCCGGCGTTTACATCGTTTAGTCGGTACTTCTCGATTGCCTGCTGCGCTAGCGAGATTTCGACCTTGCCCTGCTCGGCGAGTTGTTCGAGAACACGGACGACAATCGATGGGCCGTCGATCTTGAAGAATCGACGTGCTGCCGCACGGGTGTCAGAGAAGCCAAAGCCATCCGCGCCTAGGGTAGCGAAGTCACCAGGCACCCACTTGCGAATCTGGTCTGGCACCGCGTGCATGTAGTCGCTGACGGCGAGGAACGGACCTTCAGAGCCAGATAGCTTGCTGGTGACGTAGGCGGGTTCAACGTGGCTGCCAGGGTTGAGGAACTTCTGCTCCTCCTTGACCAAGGCCTCGCGACGCAGTTCGGTCCACGAGGTGACCGACCAGATGTCTGCCGAGACGTTCCAGTCCTCCTGAAGCAGGTGCTGAGCCTCATATGCCCATGGAACGGCGACGCCAGAAGCGAGGATCTGAGCCTTAATCCCCTGTCCTTCGCTAGCACTGATTCGGTGGATGCCCTTGACGATGCCATCCACGTCAACATCCGCCGGCTCGGCTGGCTGAATCATCGGCTCGTTGTAAACGGTCATGTAGTACATCACGTTAGGGTCGCTGTGGCTGCCGCCATACATACGCTCGATGCCCGACTTCATGATGTGGGCGATTTCGTAGGAGTAGGCAGGGTCATACGAGATGACCGCAGAGTTCGTCGAGGCGATGATTGGTGAGTGGCCGTCGGCGTGCTGCAGACCCTCACCGGTGAGCGTGGTGCGTCCTGCGGTCGCGCCGATCATGAATCCACGGGCCATCTGGTCGCCGGCAGCCCAAATCGCGTCTGCGGTGCGCTGGAAGCCAAACATCGAGTAGAAGACATAAATCGGGATGGTGGCCTGGCCGTGAGTGGCATACGAGGTGCCGGCTGCGGTAAACGCCGCGACCGAACCAGCCTCGTTGATGCCGGTGTGCAGAATCTGCCCACCCACTGACTCCTTGTAAGAAAGGAGAAGTTCACGGTCGACCGAGATGTAGTGCTGACCCTGTGGGTTATAGATCTTTGCGGTGGGGAAGAACGCGTCCATTCCGAACGTGCGGGCTTCATCCGGGATGATCGGGACGATACGCTCGCCGAACTCGGGCGAACGAAGCAGGTCCTTGAGGAGTCGCACGAAGGCCATCGTGCTGGCGACCTCTTGGTTGCCGCTGCCGGCCTTAGCGATCGCGTAAGCCTTGTCGTCTGGCAGTGCGAAGTCGACATACTTGCTTCGGCGCTCTGGCAGGTAGCCACCGAGCTC
>CANGNR010000127.1 GCA_947455385.1 Microbacteriaceae bacterium | reverse complement strand
TGCGCGCCAGAAAGAATCTCGTTAGTCATAAATATCCTCGTTTGCTACTAGAAATCGACTAAAGCGTTGATTTGGTTTGCGAACTATCCGGTGTAAGCGCCTTCGGATGCCGAGTGCACAAGCTTTGAATACTTCGCGAGAACACCGCGCGTGTAACGCGGCGGAAGCGGTGCCCAATCTTTCTTACGGGCTTCCAACTCTTCTGGCTCAACGAGTAGTTCGAGCGAACGAGCTGCGATGTTGACTCGAATCAAGTCGCCATCGCGCACCAGAGCAATTGGACCGCCGTCGGTCGCCTCTGGAGCAATGTGTCCGATGCACAGGCCGGTTGTGCCGCCTGAGAATCGTCCGTCTGTTAATAGTAGAACATCCTTGCCCAAACCGGCACCCTTGATTGCCGCGGTGATGGCTAGCATCTCGCGCATGCCAGGGCCGCCCTTAGGGCCTTCGTAGCGAATGACGACAACGTCACCGGCGCCGATCTTGCCCTCGGTCAGGGCTTCCATGGCGGATGCCTCGCGGTCGAACACGCGGGCCGGGCCGGTGAACTCCTCGAGGTCGAAGCCGGCCGACTTCACGACGGCACCCTGTGGCGCGAGGGTTCCCTTCAGAATCGCGATGCCACCGGTCTTGTGAATCGGGTTGTTGAGTGCGCGGATGATCTTGCCATCCGGGTCTGGCGGGTTGATGCCAGCGAGGTTCTCGGCAACAGTCTTGCCGGTCACGGTGAGGGCATCGCCGTGCAGCAGGCCTGCGTCGAGCAGGGCCTTCATGACGACAGGAACACCCCCGACGCGGTCGACGTCTGCCATGACGAACTGGCCGAAAGGCTTGAGGTCGCCCAGGTGCGGCACGCGGTCGGCGATGCGGTTGAAGTCTTCGAGCTGCAGGTCAACCTCGGCCTCGCGGGCGATGGCGAGCAGGTGCAGCACGGCGTTGGTCGAACCACCGAAGGCCATGGTCACGGCGATGGCGTTCTCGAAGGCCTTCTTGGTAAGAATCTGGCGGGCGGTGATGCCCTTTGCAATCAGGTTGACTACAGCCTCACCCGAGCGGTGCGCCCAGTTGTCGCGGCGGCGGTCTGCCGACGGTGGCGAAGCCGAACCAGGCAGTGACATGCCGAGTGCCTCGGCGGCCGATGCCATGGTGTTTGCGGTGTACATGCCGCCGCAGGCACCCTCGCCCGGGCAGATTGCGCGCTCAATCGCATCCAGGTCTTCGAGCGACATCTTGCCTGCCTTGCAAGCGCCGACCGCCTCGAAAGCGTCGATGATGGTTACTTCTTTTTCGGTGCCGTCGCTGAGCTTTACCCATCCTGGGGCGATCGAACCGGCATACAAGAACACGGATGCGAGGTCTAGGCGAGCGGCGGCCATGAGCATGCCGGGTAGCGACTTGTCGCAACCAGCCAGCAGCACCGAACCGTCGAGGCGCTCGGCCTGCATGACGGTCTCGACCGAGTCGGCGATTACCTCGCGGCTAACCAGCGAGAAGTGCATGCCTTCGTGGCCCATCGAGATGCCGTCAGAAACGGAGATGGTGCCGAACTCAAGCGGGTAGCCCTTAGCGGCGTGCACGCCCTGCTTGGCGGCATCGGCCAGACGGTCGAGCGAGAGGTTGCAAGGGGTGACCTCGTTCCACGAACTCGCGACACCAATCTGGGGCTTCTCCCAATCTTCGTCGCCCATTCCGACTGCTCGGAGCATGCCGCGAGCGGCTGCGCGTTCGATTCCGTCGGTGACGACGTGGCTGCGTGGTTTCATGTTGCTAGGCATTGTTAAAGTCTAAACCAGCGAGGGGTTCGGCGGCCCAGCCGATGCCAGAAACCGCCTAGGATTTAGCCATGGTCAACCGCAGTCGTCAATACCGCGATGGAGCCGTTTCGGCGGTTGATTTTCCGCTCGACCAAATCTCTGAGCACATCACCAAACGCGGCGACTTCGTCTGGTTCGACCTGATCAAGCCGCGGCCCGAAGACCTCGAAGTGCTTTCGGCCGAGCTCGGGTTGCACAACCTTGCCATCGAAGACGCCGTGCACGGCCGTCAGCGCCCCAAGGTCGACCACTACGACAACCACCTCTTTATCAACGTTTACCAGGGGCAGCTCAAGCCCGGCTCCGACGACATCCAGACCTTTGAGGTCGGCATCTTCGTCACAAAAAACGCCTTGATCACCGTGCGCCAAGACGAGGGCTTCGACGTCGAGTCGATCATCAATCGCTGGGATGAATCGCTGCCGCTCGCCAAGAACGGGGTCGCCTACCTGCTCTGGGGCTTGCTCGACCAGGTCATCGATGGCTACTTCGAAGTAATCGAAAAGCTAGACGAGCGCCTCGAAAGACTCGAGGATGTGCTCTTTGGCGAGGAGCGCCGAGACGTGGCGATTCAGCGCCAGACCTACGACCTGCGCAAGTCGCTGGTGCTGCTGCGCCGCGCCGCCGTGCCGATGCGCGAGGTGATCAACCCGCTGCTAAAGCACAACGGCGACATCCTGCACAACGACATGATGCCCTACTACCAAGACCTCTATGACCACACCATGAGGGTCGCCGACTGGACCGAATCGCTGCGCGACCTCGTCACCACGCTGCTCGAAACCCACCTGACGATTCAAAGCAACCGAATGAATCTGGTGATGAAAAAGGTCACATCCTGGGCCGCCATCATCGCGGTGCCGACCGCGATCACGGGCTTCTACGGCCAGAACGTGCCATACCCGGGCTTCGCGCAGGAGTGGGGTTTCTGGACCTCAACAATCGCGATTCTTTTGATTTCTGGCGCTCTCTATGTTGGTTTCAAGAAGCGAGACTGGCTCTAGATGACCCAAGACACCACCAAGCAACCAACGGGACTCGAGCTTTATACGCGAGCCTCGGAGCGAGCAGCAGCCGAGGTTATCGCCGCATACAGCACCTCGTTTGGCTTTGCGACTCGGCTGCTTTCGCCCGAGATTCGCCGACACGTGCGCAATATCTATGCCCTGGTGCGAGTTGCCGACGAAATCGTGGATGGCTCTGCCGAGGACGCGCGC
>CANGNR010000126.1 GCA_947455385.1 Microbacteriaceae bacterium | reverse complement strand
GAGTTTCAGGCCGCCGCCAAGCTCGCCTTTAGAGACGCCGGCATCGCCTCAAACCGCACGCGCGTGATTCTTGGCAAGGCGCACGAGGTCATGTCGAACATGGCCGATGCGGCATACGACCTAGTTTTCTTGGATGCCGACAAAGAGACCCTCGAGATTCAGCTCGGCGAGGCCTCGAGAATGCTTCGCCCCGGCGGCGTAATCGCCGTGGCCCACGCGCTGTGGCGCGACAAAGTGCCAGACCCTGCGATGCGAGACGACGCAACCGCGTTCTACCGCGACGCGCTTCGCTTCTTTGACGACCACGACGACTTCGTCTCGGTGCTGTCAACCGTTGGCGACGGACTGCTGCTCGCATCCAAGCGCTAACCTCGGGTTAAACGAAAAAGCCGGTCATCGCTGACCGGCTTTTCTGCTGTTGAACTACTTTCGAACGACTCCTGCGAGCACGTTGATTAGGTCCTGAGCCTCTTTGTCATCCATCGAGACGACCATGCGGCCGCCACCCTCTACGGGCAACTTCAAGACGATTCGGCCAGGCTTTTCGCGTTCTGCCTCGAGTGGACCATCAGTTCCGCGCGGCTTCTGTGCTGCCATTATTAGTGCTCCTTGTATGACTTGGCGTCGCTGCCAGAATTCAATTAAACCAAAGAATTGCGAGAGAAAAAACCGCGAGAGCCCCTGTGCAGGGTTTTGCGGCTTTCGCTTTGATAACAGTTGAGCCGATTTTGGGGTGGCCAACCCAGGGATGCGGCGGCGCTAGGCCGAGAGCCAGGCGCGCAGGGCGTTTTCGACGAAGTAGATCTGCTCTACCGGAACGTTTTCGTCGTCGGCGTGAGCCTTGTTGGGGTCTCCCGGGCCAAAGTTCACGGCTGGAATCCCGAGCGCGCTGAATCGGGCAACGTCTGTCCAGCCGTACTTTGGCCTTGGGGTGGTGCCGGTGGCCGCCACGAAAGCAACGGCCTCTGGCAGGTCAAGACCTGGGCGGGCACCTTCAGCTAAATCAACCACGCGAATCGAGTCTGCCTCACCGAGCACAGAGCGCACATAGGCTTCGGCATCTGCGCCGTTGCGGCTTGGTGCGAAGCGGTAGTTCACCGTGACCACAACCTCATCGGGAATCACGTTGGTGGCGATGCCGCCCGAGATGAGCACGGCGTTGAGGCTTTCGCGATAGACCAGGCCGTCGACCTCGATCTCGTTTGGTTGCCATGCCTGAAGGCGAGCAAGCAGATCGGCAGCGGCGTGGATGGCGTTCTTGCCCATCCATGGCCTTGCCGAGTGAGCCTTCACCCCGCTGAAGCGAACCTCGAGGCGCATGGTGCCGTTGCAGCCACCCTCGACTAGGGCAGAGGTGGGCTCGCAGAGCACGGCAAAGTCTCCCTCGAGCAACTGAGGCAGCTCGCGCGACAGGCGGCCGAGCCCGTTCAGGGTCGAATCCACCTCTTCGTGGTCGTAGAAAATCCAGGTCACGTCGACGTTGGGCTCTGGCACCTCGACCGCAAGCTTGAGCTGCACGGCGACGCCCGCCTTCATGTCGACAGAACCACGACCCCAGAGCACGTGCGCGCGCTCCATGTTGAGCAACGTGGTCGGCAGGTTGTCGGCAACGGGCACGGTGTCGATGTGTCCGGCGATGACCACTCGCTTGTCGCGTCCGAGGTTGGTTCGCGCTACAACGGCATCCTGGTGCCTGAAAACTTCGAGGTGAGCGGCCCCGCGCAACACCGCTTCGATGGCGTCGGCAAGCTCTTTTTCGTTGCCCGAAACAGACTCGATGTCGCAGATGGCGCGGGTCAGTTCGACTACGTCGGCGTTGGGGTTCAGGGGCGCGTGGGTCACAGAACGAGCCTAATGTAACCTTGAACTGTGACTTCTGCGACTTACCTAAACTCAAAGGCCTGGGGCCATGGCATCGCCACGATTGCCGCCGACGGCACCGTGCTCGACACCTGGTATCCGAACCCGCAACTGGGCGAGGCGCCAAAGAACGACTCCGCGTGGCTGGTTCCTCGCGAGCTCGACGCACTGGTTGGCGAAGACAAGCGCCGCCGAGTCACGACCCAGGTGGTTCGCACCGAGATTGACCTTCAGCTGGCCGCCGCCAGCACCGCCGACGCCTACCTGCGCCTGCACCTGCTCTCGCACCTGCTGGTTAGACCAAACACCATCAACCTGGATGGGCTGATCGCGGCCCTTCCGATCGTGGCATTCACCAACATTGGCCCGGTGGCCATCGACACCCTCGACGAGCTGCGCCCATCGCTGCAGCGCCAGGGCGTCATCGTGCACGCGATCGACAAGTTTCCGCGTCTCGTCGACTACGTGACCCCAAAGAAGGTGCGCATCGGCGATGCATCCCGGGTTCGACTCGGAGCACACCTCGCACCGGGCACCACGATCATGCACGAGGGCTTCGTTAACTTCAACGCCGGCACGCTCGGCAATGCGATGGTCGAAGGCCGAGTGGCTCAGGGCGTGATCGTGGGCGACGGCTCTGACATCGGAGGAGGTGCCTCGATCATGGGCACGCTATCCGGTGGCGGCCGCGAGCGCGTTTCGATCGGCGAGCGTTCGCTGCTCGGCGCCAACGCGGGTCTTGGCATTTCGCTGGGTGACGACTGCGTGGTTGAGGCTGGCCTCTACCTAACCGCCGGCACCAAGGTGACAATCGTGGATGGCGGCGACAACCGCATCGTCAAGGCGGTTTCGCTGAGCGGTCTGAATAATCTTTTGTTCCGCCGAAACTCGCAGACCGGCGCCGTAGAGGTGCTGCCCAAGGTTGGCGTGGGAGTAACGCTCAACTCGGTTCTGCACGTTTAGTTTCGCCGCAACTAGCCGCGGACGGAGTCCCAACCGCCCTCTGGCAGGGCTTCATCGTCGAGCAGCACCGGCCTGTCGGCCTGCGCCTCAAGCACCTCGCCGATCACCTTGAACTCGCGTGGAATTTGGGCGTTTGGGCCGAAGGTCGCGAGCAACGAGTGATCTTCGCCACCGTTGAGCACCCAGGTTAGCGCGTGCAGGCCCAGGGCCAT
>CANGNR010000125.1 GCA_947455385.1 Microbacteriaceae bacterium | reverse complement strand
TGGTGACCTCGTGCACGAGGTGCAGGTCGATATAAAGCAGGTCGGGCGAACCGTTTTCGCCCTTGACGACGAGGTGGTCGCGCCAAACCTTTTCGGCCAGTGTCAGCGGTTTGTTGGTCATGAAATCCCTATAAAACGTGCGAAAGACAAGTTTACCTTGCGGTCTGGCCAAAGCGGGGCTCGGGTTAGGCTTGCCCCATGACAACCCAAGGGCTCGAGTTTCTGCAGCGTCGCACGGTTCGAGTTTTGACCGCCGGCCAGGTGCTCTCGGGCTTCGGGCTCGGCTCGACCCTTTCGATCGGCGCCCTGCTCGCCGAGCACATCTCGGGCACCGCCTCGTGGTCGGGAGCCGCCGCGACTTTTTCAACTCTCGGGGCGGCAACCTGGGCGATTCCGCTGAGTCGCATCGCCTATGCAAAGGGACGCAGACCCGCCCTAGCCACGGGTGCCACCATCGCCATTCTCGGGGCTGCCACCATGATCACCGCGGCGGCCGTGATGAACCTTGGGCTGCTGCTTGCCGGGCTTTTCATGCTCGGCGCTGGTTCTGCCACCGGGCTTCAGGCCCGCTTCGCCGCCACCGACCTGCCGTCGAGCCGTTCGCGCGGTCGAGACCTCTCGGTTGTAGTCTGGGCAACCACGCTCGGGGCCGTGATCGGCCCCAACCTCTTCGGCCCGGGCGAGGTGCTCGGCAACGCGCTGCACATGCCCATGATGACCGGGCCGTTTCTGATCACGATCGTTGCCCAGCTCTCGGCATCCGCGGTGTTCTGGTTTGGGCTTCGACCCGACCCGCTGCTGGTCGCCATGCAGGCGGCAGACGGCTCGGCCGGCGCTAGACCCAAGAAGTCGATCAAGAGCGCCATCGAAACCATTCGCAGGCACCCGCGAGCGCTCTATGCGATGCTCGCCATTGCCATGAGCCACATGGTGATGGTCTCGGTGATGTCTATGACGCCGGTGCACCTCGAGCACCACGGCGCCAACCTCAGCCTCGTGGGCTTCACCATCAGTCTGCACATCGCCGGTATGTACGCCTTCTCGCCAATTTTCGGAATCCTCGCAGATAAGATCGGCAAGATTGCCACCATCGTGCTCGGCCAGGTCATCTTCATTGGCGCGCTACTAATTGCAGGGTTCGGCCAGATGGGCTTCGGCACCGTTGGAGTCGGGCTGTTTTTGCTCGGGCTCGGTTGGTCGGCCGCAACGGTGTCGGGCTCGGCCCTGCTGGTCGAATCCGTGCCGCTCGAAGAGAAGACCAACGTTCAAGGCGCGAGCGACTCGCTCATGATGTTGAGCGGAGCCTTCGGTGGCGCAATCAGCGGAAGCATCCTGGCAGCCACGGCATTCTTGGGCCTCAACCTGTTTGCCCTGATTCCAGTCTCAGTCGTGCTGCTGCTCACCGGTCTGGCTCTCCTGCGCAACCGGTCCGCTAAGCCGGCCAACTAGGGCGTTAACGAGCAACGCCCCATCCTCGCTTCAACAAGGATGGGGCGAAGCCGTAAAACTTGCCTAGGCCTCTTGGCGCTTCACAAGCGAGCGACCGGCCAGCAGGTGACCGACGAAACCGATCACGAGAGCCAAGAAGACGCCGATGTTGCTGTAGTACCAGTCGCCTGGGTTGTCGGCGGTGAAGCCGAGCGCCCTGAACAGGTAGCCTTCCCAGGTGGTCCAGGCGAGGCTGGTGTCTGGGCTCACGATAAAGCCGAGGCCAACCACGGTGCCAACGACCATAGCCAGCAGGCCAGACCAGTTGACGGCACCGTAGCGACCCTTAGGCGTGTAGAGGTCGGCGTCGGTGTAGTCCTTCTTGCGCAGCACGAGGTCGGCGATGAACACGCCGGTCCAGGCGGCAATCGGGGTACCCAGGATGTAAAGCCCGGCCTGGAAAGGCCAGAAGAAGCCGGATGCAATAAAGACGAAGTAGATGGTTCCGAGGATCATCAGCACGCCGTCGAGGCCAGCGGCGGCGGCACGCGGAACCTTCACGCCCATGGTCAGCAGGGCCAGACCGGACGAGTAGATGTCGAGAATCGCACCACCCAAGAAGCCGATGAGCACAACGAGCAAGAACGGAAGCAAGAACCACTCGGTGCCTGCGGGCAGAGCAACCAGCAGTGCGCCGATTGGGTCGCCGCCGATGTTCTTGGCGATGTCTGGGTTCGAAGCTGCCAGCAAGAAACCGTAAACCACGAGGATGATCGGTGCGATGGCCGCACCGAAGGTCGTCCAACCCCAGATCGACTTGCCCGATGCTTTGCGCGGCAGGTAGCGCGAGTAGTCGGCGCCGCTGTTGACCCAGCCGAGGCCGAATGCGGTGGCCGCATAGACGACGGTTGCAACGAAGGTCGTGGTCGTGCCGGCCTTTAGAGCGTCAAGGCTCGAAAGGTTGACGCTAGGCAGGGTCAGTGCGATGAACACCACGGTCAGCACGACGCCGGCCAGGGTGATCCACTTCTGAATGCGCATGATGACCTTGAAACCGAAGACGCCCGAGAACACCGTGGTGCCGGCCAGTAAGACGAAAGCGGCCAGCTTGCCATAGAGGTTGTCTTGGCCCCAGTTCCAGCCGAGCTTGCCCATCACGGTGTTCGAGGCCAGCACGCCAAGCGCAACCAGCGCGATCTCCCAGCCGACCAGCAGCAGGTAAGACACGACGCTCGGCAGGGCGTTGCCGTAGAAACCGAAGGCCGCGCGCGAGACAACCATGGTGGGTGCCGAGCCGCGCTTGCCGGCGAGGGCAACAAGGCCGACGAGCGCGAAAGAGAATACGATTCCGATGATGGATGCGGCCGTCAGCTGGCCGAAGTTTAGGCCGAAGCCAAAGATCCAGCCGGCCATCGAGATTCCAAAGAGCGAGATGTTTGATGCAGCCCACGGCCAGACCTGGCCGCTTGGCTTGCCGTGACGTTCAGACTCTGGAATGACGGTTAGGCCGTTTTGTTCGACAGAGAGATTGCTCTCGTTTGCCATAGTTTTCTCCAACTACGAGGGGAACACCGAGGGGTTCGGTTGCGGCTAGGTTACCGCCCATAATCG
>CANGNR010000124.1 GCA_947455385.1 Microbacteriaceae bacterium | reverse complement strand
GCGTATCAAGTGGCGACGGCATTGAGCCGAAGTATCCGGAGCTGGTTCCGTTTGAAGCCGAGGCGGGAGACTTTAGGCTCTTGCGTCACGAGCTCGTTTCTTGAGCCAATTTCTGAGCAGTTCTAAAGGAAGAGGCAAAGACGAAATCACCACGAAGCCAATCGTAAAGATCTCGATGTTGTGCTTTACCCAGTCAATCTGACCGAGAGTGAAGCCCGCTGTCATCAAGACTCCAACCCAGGCGGTTGCACCGATTGCATTGAACTTTAGGTAGCGGCGCGAACCAAAGCCTGTCACGCCGACAAACATCGGCACGAGCGCGCGCAACACCGGCACAAATCTGGCAAGGATGATGGCCCGCGGGCCGTAGTGCTCGAAGAATCCTCGGGCTCGGTCAACCATGCTGCGCTTGAAGAAAATGCCCTCCTCGCGCCTAAAAAGCGCAGGTCCGACCTTGGCTCCAAAGTGGTAGCCGGCCTGCGAACCAACCACCGCCGCAACCCAAACCAGCGGAAGAGCGAGCCAGAACGGAAACTGCGAAATCGAGGTTGCAAGCACCAGCCCGAGAACAAAGAGGAGTGAATCGCCGGGCAGAAACGAGCCGAAGACCGTCGAGGTCTCAAGGAATATGACGATCATCACGCCGAGGACTGCCAGGCTGCCGAGGCTCGCAACGATGCTTTGGGCGTCGAGCAGGTTCACTGAGGTTGGCATGTTTCAAGCCTAGGTTTTCGTGAGTGAGGACTCGCCTCTCGAGTCGAGCTACAGGCCATTAGTTCACCCGCAATTCGATATTCAGAAACCAAGTGACGAGTTTTGCCGCGGCCGCCAACCCAGCTCGATAGGTAGGCTTAACCTAATGAACATCACGGTTATCGGACTCGGCTACCTCGGCACGACCCACGCGGTCGCCATGGCTCAGCTCGGGCACGACGTGATTGGCATCGAGCCAAACGCGGCTCGAGTGGCCGACCTCGAGGCTGGGCGCCTGCCGTTCTATGAGCCGGGGCTTCAGGATGCGCTGACCGCGGCGATCGGCAGCGCTCGCCTGAGCTTTGCCACGGCGCACGGTGAATCGAGCAAGACGGCGGCAGTGCACTTCTTGTGCGTCGGTACCCCGCAGAGCTCAGATTCAAATAAGGCCGACACCTCATACCTGTACTCCGCCGTCGAGGCGCTGATTCCCGTGCTGAGCACGGATGCCGTGATCGCCGGCAAGTCGACGGTGCCGGTTGGCACCGCCGCCGAACTGGCCGAGCACGCGAGCAAGCTAGCCGGCCACCCGGTGCACCTGGCCTGGAACCCAGAGTTTCTGCGCGAGGGCACCGCCCTGCAAGACTCGCTCGCGCCAGACCGAATCGTGCTCGGCGTGACCGACGAGCACTCCGAGAACGTTCTGCGCGAGTTCTACGCGCCAATCACTGCAACCGGCACTCCCCTGCTGACCACCGACCTGCCTACCGCCGAACTGGTAAAGGTCGCGGCCAACTCGTTCTTGGCCACCAAGATTTCGTTCATCAATGCGGTAGCCGAGGTGGCCGAGGCCGCCGGCGCCGATGCCGTGAGGCTCGCCGAGGCGATTGGCCTGGATGAGCGCATCGGTTCAAAGTTTTTGCGCAACGGAGTCGGCTACGGCGGCGGCTGCCTGCCAAAGGACGTTCGCGCGTTCATCGCACGGGCCGAAGACCTGGGCGTGAGCTCGGCAGCAGACTTCTTGCACGACGTCGAGGCCATCAACGCCCGCCGACGTGAGCGAGTTGTGACCCTGGCCCAGCAGACCCTCGGCGGTGTCTCCGGCAAGCGCATCCTGATTCTCGGAGCAGCCTTCAAACCAGACACCGACGACCTGCGCGAGTCGGCTGCGCTAGACATTGCCAAGCAGCTCGACGACCTCGGCGCCAAGGTTGTGGTGCACGACCCAATGGCCCTGCCGGCTCTGGTTCGCCAACACCCGCAGTGGGCGGGCGACCAGGATGTGTTTGCCGCCGCGAGCGGTGCCGAGCTGGTGATTCTGGCCACCGAATGGAGGCAGTATCGTGAACTCGATCCATTCGAGCTGGGCACAAAGGTGGGCGCCAAGAACCTCATCGACGGCCGAAACCTGCTCGACATCGCTCGCTGGCAGTCCGCCGGTTGGCACGTCGACGCCCTCGGCCGCAACATAAAGAACGGCTAACCCTTGACCGAGCAGCTCAAGAGCGTCTCTTACGTGATGCCGGTGCTAAACGAAGAGAAGCACCTGGCCCGCGCCGTCGAAAGCATCTTTGCCCAGGAGCAGACCGGCGAGACCGACGTGGTTATTTCGGTTGGCCCATCGAGCGACAAGACCCAAGACATCGCGGATGACCTTGCTAAACGATTCCCAGTCAAAGTCGTAGCCAACCCAACCGGCAAGACTCCGGCTGGTCTGAACGCCGCAATAGCCGCCGCAAAGCACGACGTCATTGTGCGGGTCGACGCTCACAGCGAACTCTCGCCTGGCTACACAAAACTCGCCGTTGAGGTGCTCAACGAGACCGGAGCCGACAACGTCGGTGGCGTGATGAAGGCGGTCGGCGAGACCCCGATTCAACAGGCCGTTGCCTGGGCTTACATGAGTCGACTCGGCCTTGGCGGCGGAACCTTTCACGTTGGCGGCAAGGCTGGCCCGAGCGACTCGGTTTATCTGGGCGTCTTTCGCCGCAGCGCTCTAGAGCGCACCGGCGGCTTTGACGAGCGCATGATTCGCGGCCAGGACTGGGAGCTCAACCTGCGCATCCGCGAGAGCGGCGGGGTGGTCTGGTTTGACCCTAGACTCGAGGTCACCTACCACCCGCGCTCTAAGTTGAGCCGCCTCGCAAAGCAGTTCTTTGACACCGGCATCTGGCGTGCAACCCTGACCAAGATGTCGCCGGGCCGCGCCAACCTGCGCTACTTTGCGCCGCCGGTGCTCGTGGCAACAAGCATCCTTGGGCTGGCGCTGTGGCTCACCACGGGCTGGACGCTCGGCATTCTGCCGGCCGCCGCCTACACGTTTGCCGTTGCCGCCGCCGCCCTCACCGC
>CANGNR010000123.1 GCA_947455385.1 Microbacteriaceae bacterium | reverse complement strand
GGTTGGCAACCTCGATGGCTTCGTCGAGCTCGATAGCGGTGCCGTTGGCCGGCGCGGTCAGGCCCGCGTCGTCGAGGATGCGCTGGAACAGGCCGCGCTCCTCGGCTAGGTCAATAGCCGCCGGCGAGGTGCCAAGAATCGGCACGCCGGCCTCTTCTAGGCCCTTGGCAAGACCGAGCGCGGTCTGGCCACCCAACTGCACGACGACGCCCACTAGCTCGCCGCTTTGGCTCTCGGCGTGAATCACCTCGAGCACGTCTTCGAGCGTCAGCGGCTCAAAGTACAGGCGGTCGCTGGTGTCGTAGTCGGTCGAGACAGTCTCTGGGTTGCAGTTGATCATGATGGTCTCGAAACCGGCGTCGCTCAGAGCAAACGACGCGTGCACGCAAGAGTAGTCGAACTCGACACCCTGGCCGATACGGTTCGGGCCAGAACCCAGGATGACCACCTTTTTGCGGTTCGATGGCGAGACCTCGGTCTCATCCTCGTAGGTGCTGTAGTGGTATGGCGTCTCTGCCGGAAACTCGCCGGCACAGGTGTCGACTGTCTTGTAGACAGGGCGCAGGCCGAAGTTGTGGCGAATCGAACGCACGTCCGGCTCGCTTAGGCCGCGCAGCTGCGCAATCTGGGCGTCGCTGAAGCCGTGGTCTTTTGCTTCGCGGATGACCTCCGGGGTGAGCGACTCTACCGATGCAATCGAGTCGGCGACCTCGTTGATCAGCACGATCTGGTCGATAAACCACGGGTCGATCTTTGTCGACTCGAAGACCTGCTCTATGCTCGCACCGAGACGCAGTGCCTGCTGAACGGCGACGATTCTGCCATCGGTAGGAACCTTGATGACCTCGAGCAGCTCGGCAACCGAGCGCTTCTCATCGCCCCAGTGAAACGACGAACCGCGACGCTCGAGGCTGCGCAGCGCCTTTTGCAGGGCCTGCGAGTAGTTGCGGCCAATCGCCATCGCCTCACCAACCGACTTCATGGTGGTGGTCAGGGTCGGGTCTGCGGCCGGGAACTTCTCAAACGCGAAGCGCGGAACCTTCACGACGATGTAGTCGAGGGTCGGCTCGAACGACGCCGGGGTCACTCGAGTGATGTCGTTCGGAATCTCGTCGAGGCGATAGCCGATTGCAAGCTTGGCAGCGATCTTGGCAATCGGGAAGCCGGTGGCCTTCGATGCCAGCGCTGATGAACGGCTAACGCGCGGGTTCATCTCGATGACGATCACGCGACCGGTGTCTGGCTCGACGGCGAACTGAATGTTGCAACCGCCGGTGTCGACGCCAACGGCACGAATGATCTCGATGCCGATGTTTCGCAGGTTCTGAAACTCGCGGTCGGTTAGGGTCAGGGCGGGTGCCACGGTGATCGAGTCACCGGTGTGCACGCCGACCGGGTCGACATTTTCGATGCTACAAACCACCACTGTGTTGTCGGCGGTGTCGCGCATCAGCTCAAGCTCGTATTCCTTCCACCCGAGGATGCTCTCTTCGAGCAGAACCTCGGTGGTTGGGCTGGCCTGCAGGCCGGCGCCACCGATTCGGCGCAGGTCTTCTTCGTTGTAGGCGAATCCCGAACCGAGCCCGCCCATGGTGAACGATGGGCGCACGACCAGCGGGTAGCCGAGCTGGGCGGCTCCGTCGAGCAGTTCATCCATGGTGTGGGCGATTACCGACTTCGCTACGTCTGCGCCGGCATCGAGCACTAGCTGCTTGAACGACTGGCGGTCTTCGCCGGCCTTGATGGCCTCGACCTTGGCGCCGATAAGTTCGACGTTGTACTTCTTGAGAATGCCCAGCTCGTCGAGGCTCATGGCCGCGTTTAGCGCGGTCTGGCCACCGAGGGTCGGCAGAATCGCGTCTGGCTTCTCTTTGGCGATGATCGCCTCGATTACCTCCGGGGTGATCGGCTCGACGTAGGTTGCGTCGGCGAAGTCTGGGTCGGTCATGATGGTGGCCGGGTTCGAGTTGACCAGAATCACGCGGATGCCTTCGGCGCGCAAGACGCGGCAGGCCTGGGTGCCCGAGTAGTCAAACTCACAGGCCTGGCCGATAACGATCGGGCCTGACCCGATTACTAGAACACTCTTGATGTCGTCGCGCTTTGGCATTAGTTGGCTTCCTTCGAGTTCTTGATTACCTCGATGAGGCGGTCAAACAGATAGTTGGAGTCGTGTGGGCCGGCGGCCGCTTCTGGGTGGTACTGAACCGAAAACGCTGGGATGTCGATGCATTCGAGACCCTCGACGACGTCGTCGTTGAGCGAGACGTGGCTGACCATGACCTTGCCAAAGCCGGCCGGGCTGTCGACAACCGGGCCGCCATCAACCTTGACCGCGAAACCGTGGTTGTGTGCGGTGACTTCGACCTTGCCGGTCTTGCGGTCTAGCACGGGCTGGTTGATGCCGCGGTGACCGAATGTGAGCTTGTAGGTGTCGAAGCCGAGCGCGCGGCCCAGCAGCTGGTTGCCGAAGCAGATGCCAAAGAATGGCACGCGCTTGCCGAGAACCTCGCGCAACACCTCGACCTGGGCGCCGGCTGCCTCTGGGTCGCCAGGGCCGTTCGAGAAGAAGACGGCATCCGGGTTGCCGGCAAGCAGTTCTGCAGCCGTGGTCTTGGCCGGGTAAACCGTCACATCGAGGCCGCGAGCGACCATGTTTTCGATCGTGGTCTCTTTGATGCCGAGGTCAACGATCGCGACCGAACCGACGCGCTCGCCCTCGTGGGCAACCTGGTAGGGCTCGCTGGTCGAGACGAGGTCGCTTAGAGAGAGACCGGCCATCTTGACGGCTCCGCGAACCTCGCCGAGCAGGTCTTCGACGTCACGCTCTGCCTCTGCGCCAGAGAAGATTCCCGCGCGCATCGAGCCGAGCGAGCGAAGGTGGCGGGTCAAGGCTCGCGTGTCGATGCCCGAGATGCCGACGATTCCGTACTTCGCGAGTTCGTCGTCTAGCGAGCCCTCTGCCCTGAAGTTCGAGACCACGCGGCTCGGGTCGCGCACCACGTAGCCGGCCACCCAAACGCGTGCAGACTCTTCGTCGCGCGCGTTGACGCCGGTGTTGCCGATATGCGGAGCGGTCTGCACCACGATTTGGCCCGCGTACGACGGGTCGGTGAGCGTCTCCTGGTATCCGGTCATGCCGGTGGCGAAAACGAGC
>CANGNR010000122.1 GCA_947455385.1 Microbacteriaceae bacterium | reverse complement strand
GCCGGCGAGCCACGTGGCTGCCCCCGTTGGTGCTTGAGTTTCGTTTTGCTTTCGCTTCTGCGCGGCTGACGGCTTCTTGCTCATGAGGGGTCCTTAGGTTTGTTGACTAGCGCTCGGGCGGCGAGCAGGTCGATCTTGCCGTTGGAGAGCTTGGGCAGTGCGTCGACCCTGAGCACGCGGATGGGTCGCCCGGCCGGACCGAGTTCGTCGGCCAACGCCCGCGCGATTTCGTCGGCGACCTCGGGCGAACCCGAGTATGCGATGCCGACTCGCTGGCCCCACTCGGGGTCGTCGATCGGTGCGGCCGCAAGCTCGGTGACCCCGGTGGTCAAGCCAGCGAGCGCCTCGACTCGGTCGAGCGAAATCTTTATGCCGCCTGAGGCGATGACCCTGTCGGCTCGACCGATCACGTGCAGGCGTCCCTCGCCGTCGAACTCGCCGAGGTCGTTGGTCTGCAGCCAGCCGTCCGGCCCGGCGACCGGCTCTGGCGCATCCTCGCTGCCAGTGAACGATGCCAGCACGGACCCGCTCACGCGCACACGACCATCTGCGTTCAACTCAACCTCGACGCCATCGAGCGCAACCCCGTCATAGGCGCAGCCGCCCGAGGTCTCGGTCGATCCGTAGGTCACCACGATGTTGACGCCGAGCGCGCGAAGCCCCTCGACCAACCCGGCCTGAGGCGCCTGACCACCAACCAGAATGGCGTCGAAGCGGCGCATCTGCGCGAGTAAAACCTCGTCTCTGTCGATCGCATCCGCGAGCCGCATCAGCTGGGTCGGCACTAGCGAGACGTAGCGGCGCTCGCCCGTCATCAGAGACGCCGATCTGGCGAAACCCTCGGCGCTAAACGGCACGGCAAGGTTGATGATCACGGGCTGGGTGTCGGCAAGGTACGAACGCACCAGCACTTGGGCGCCGGCAACATAGCTAACCGGCAGCGCCAACAACCATTGGCCGTGGCCGCCGAGACGCGTTGCCGAAGCAAGGGCCGATGCCCGCATCGCATCCCGCGAGAGAAAAACGCTCTTTGGGGTTCCAGTTGACCCGGATGACTCGATGCGCAAAAAACGTTCATCCGAGGCTGCCAGCCAGTCGCTCACCGCGACCAGGGCACCAAACGGTTCGTTCGAGTCGAGGGTTAGTAGTGCCAAGGTGAATCAGACCAGTCGGGTTCGCGCTTCTGCAAGAAAGAGTCGCGCCCCTCGACCGCTTCGTCGGTTCCGTAGGCCAGGCGAGTGGCTTCGCCGGCAAAAAGTTGCTGGCCGACCAGGCCGTCATCCACGGCATTGAAGGCAAACTTCAACATGCGAATTGACTGCGGCGACTTGCGAAGAATTTCGGCTCCCCACTCGACGCCAACCTTTTCAAGGTCAGCGTGCGGCACAACGTGGTTTACGACGCCCATCTCATAGGCGCGCTGAGCGGAGTACTCGGCACCCAAAAAGAAGATCTCGCGGGCAAACTTTTGGCCCACCTGACGAGCGAGGTATGCGCTGCCGTAACCGGCGTCGAACGAGCCGACATCGGCGTCGGTCTGCTTGAAGCGCGCGTGCTCGGCGCTGGCGATCGATAGGTCGGCGACAACGTTGAGCGAGTGGCCACCGCCGGCTGCCCAGCCCGGCACCAGAGCGATGACGACCTTTGGCATGAAGCGAATCAGGCGCTGAACCTCAAGAATGTGCAGTCGGCCCTCGCGGCCCGGGGCGATGGACGCCTGGTCTTCGCCGTCGGCATACTTGTAGCCGTCGCGGCCGCGAACTCGCTGGTCGCCGCCGCTCGAGAACGCCCAACCGCCATCCTTGGGGCTGGGGCCATTGCCGGTGAGCAGCACGACGCCGACACGAGGGTCTTGGCGCGCGTGATCAAGGGCGTTGGCGAGCTCGTCAACCGTGCGCGGGCGAAAAGCGTTGCGCACCTCCGGGCGGTTAAACGCGACGCGAACGATGCCAAGCGAGTTGTGGCGGTGATAGGTGATGTCGGTGAACCCTTCGAAGCCCGGCACCTCGTGCCAGATGCTCGAATCGAACAGCTCAGAAACCTTAGCGACCATGCTTCTAGACTAACAACGTGCCCACTTTTGCGTTGCCGCCGCTTGCCGACCTGCTGGCCTCGGCGTGCGTTGTGCAGCTGCCCATGAAACAGCGCTTTAGAGGCATCACCTCGCGCGAGATCTTGCTGTTCGAGGGCCCTGCCGGTTGGGCCGAATGGTCGCCATTCCTTGAATACGAGGATGCCGAGGCGGCCGTCTGGCTTGCGGCCGCGATCGAATACTCACAGACCGAATATCGCGCGGTCACCGATGGCGGAACCCTGCGCCGTTCGAGCGTTGCGGTGAACGCGACCCTGCCAGCCGTGAGCGCCGAAAACGTGGCTGCCGCGCTCGAACCGTTTGGCCGGTTCGAGACCGTGAAGATCAAGGTGGCCGAAGCCGGCCAAACCATGCAAGACGACCTCGACCGCATCTTTGCGGTCGTGCGCCACTACCCCGACGCCAAGATTCGCCTGGATGCAAACGGCGGATACTCGGTGGACCAGGCGGTTGCGATGGCAAACGCGATGGTCGAGGCCGGCGTCAGACTCGACTACTTTGAGCAACCCGTAAAGACCATCGCAGAGCTCGCCGAGGTGCGCATCAAGGCGAACCGCGTCGGCGTTCGCGTGGCCGCCGACGAATCCGTGCGCAAGGTGAGCGACCCGCTTGCGGTGGCTCTGGCTGGAGCGGCCGACCTCTTGGTAATCAAGGCCGCACCGCTCGGCGGAGTCGGCCGAGCCAGCGAGATCGTCGCCGAGGCCGGCCTGCCGGCCGTCGTCTCGAGTGCGCTCGAGAGCTCGGTTGGCATCTCGATGGGCGTGCACCTGGCCGCCAGCCTGCCAGAGCCCATTTTTGACTCGGGGCTCGCAACGGTTGCGCTGTTTGAAAAAGACGTGACGGCAGAACCACTTGTGGCAAAGGATGGCAGGCTGCCGGTCAGGCGCGTCACGCCAGATGCCAACCGGCTCGTCGAGCTGGCCGCTAGCCCCGAGCGCACCGCCTGGTGGCTCGCCCGCCTCGAGCGCTGCTACGCGCTACTTTAGGCCGCTATAGACGTGCAGCCCCTTGAAGAAGAGGTTCACGATAGTGAAGTTGAAGAGCACCGCAACGAAGCCAACGACCGATAGCCAGG
>CANGNR010000121.1 GCA_947455385.1 Microbacteriaceae bacterium | reverse complement strand
GTTATTCGGCATCGCAGGCTCTTTGGTGACCTGAATGCCGGTTTCGACGCCGAGCTTGAGCAGGTGCTCACGACCGAGCAGCCAGTTGCCCAGATCGCGGGCATTCTTGGCGGGGTCGTGGCCATCGCCGGTGCCAAAGAGCAGCGGGCCGGCGTTGATCAGCCCGCGGGTCAACTGGGTTGCCGCCCTGCCGTTTAGAAACTGGCCAACGCCGAGGGCTATCAGCCCGCCGGTCAAGACCTGGTTGGCCAGTTTCGAGCGAAGCAGGGCTCGCAACCAAGGCTGGTCGTCGAGCACCGTTTCGAGTGCCTTGAGTTGCACCGCAAGCCGGGCATCCTCGCTAAGAAACCCCTGAGCCGCCGTCTCACAAGCCCACTCGAGTGCCGCCAATCGCGCCGCGATGCTCGGGTAGTGAGAAACAAACTGCAGGTGCGCAATGGTGTGGTGCAAGAACGCTAGCGGATGCAACTGCTCCGTGACGACCGCGAGCGCTGCGTACATGCGATGTTTCACGCGAAGCATTTCATCTCGCGATGCGATAACCCGAGGATCACCGCCGTAGCTCGAGATGCCCTGCCAGGCCCACACGCTCACAGGTGCACCACCAACCGAGACCAATCGACTTCGACAAGTTGCTCTCGCCATCGAGTTAGGTCAGATATCAGGGCGTGAACCGACTCTTCGCACGCCGCAGCCGAATGCCCAGACCACAGCGTTCGGTCGGGCACCGCCGCTCGCAGGTCGGCGATGGCCTGATCGATGGCGTCGGTGATTTCGAGCATCCGTCGAGGCTAGTTTTGCCAGCGCCAATCGTCGCCCCGCGCCCAAGAACCTCGAATAACTAGGGCAATATGTACTTGTGAATAATCTCTCAGCTCAGCCCCTGTCTCCCCTGGATGGTCGCTACTCGGCCGCAGTTTCGGAGCTCGGACTCCACCTCTCAGAGGCAGGTCTGAACCGAGCCCGCATCCACGTTGAAATCGAGTGGATCATCTTTCAGGTCGAGCGCGACCTGCTGCAGACAGGTTCTTCGCTGAGCGATGACGAGAAGGCCCGCCTGCGCGCGGTCGTGACTAATTTCTCGGATGACGACGTGGCAGCCCTCGCCAAGACCGAGGCCGTCACCCGCCACGACGTTAAGGCTGTCGAGTATTTCGTGCGCGACAAGCTCACCGAGATTGGCCGCGTCGACCTGCACGAGCTGACCCACTTTGCCTGCACCAGCGAAGACATCAACAACCTCTCGTATGCCGTCACCGTGCGCGACTCGATCGAGTCGATTTGGTTGCCACGCGCCCAGGCCCTGGTCGCCAAGTTGAGCGAGCTGGCCTCCAGGTATCACGCTATTCCGATGCTCTCGCGCACCCACGGCCAGCCTGCAACGCCGACCACCATGGGCAAGGAGCTCGAGGTGTTTGTGCACCGCCTGAACCGCCAGCTCAAGCGCATCTCGGCCACCGAATATCTCGGCAAGTTCAGCGGTGCCACCGGAACCTTCTCTGCCCACGTGGTCGCCGCCCCTGCGGTCGACTGGCTCGCAGAGTCTGAGCGCTTTGTTTCTGGCCTAGGACTCACCTGGAATCCACTCACGACCCAGATCGAGTCGCACGACTGGCAGGCTGA
This sequence comes from Microbacteriaceae bacterium, assembly GCA_947455385.1. Lineage (GTDB taxonomy): Bacteria > Actinomycetota > Actinomycetes > Actinomycetales > Microbacteriaceae > Rhodoluna. The sequence goes on along the minus strand of CANGNR010000121.1, from coordinate 1,549 downwards.
GCTCTACGCGGGCGTCGCGCACTTCAACCGCATCCTGCACAACCTTTGCACCGATGTCTGGACCTACATCTCGCTCGGCTACTTCAAGCAGATTCCGGCCCCGGGCGCAACCGGCTCCTCGACCATGCCGCACAAGGTCAACCCCATTCGCTTCGAGAACGCCGAGTCGAACCTCGAGCTTTCGAACGCGATTCTCGACAGCCTGGGCTCGACTCTGGTCACCTCGCGTCTGCAACGCGACCTCACCGACTCGAGCAGCCAGCGCAACATCGGCCTTGGCTTTGGCCACTCGCTGCTTGCCCTCGATAACGTCACCCGCGGCCTCGGCGAGATCGAACTTGCTCAGGCCGTTCTCGAGGCCGACCTTCTAGACAACTGGGAGGTTCTCGGTGAAGCGATTCAGACCGTTATTCGCGCCGAAGTTGCCGCTGGTCGCTCTCAGATTGCCGACCCATACGCCCTGCTCAAGGACCTCACCCGCGGCAAGCGCCTCGGTCAAGAAGATCTAGCAGTGTTTATCTCGGGGCTAGACATCGGCCAGGCCGCTAAGGATCGTCTGCTGGCACTGCGACCAAACACCTACGTTGGTCTCGCAGAAAAAATCGCCAAGCTCAACTAACTTCTCGGCGCAGCCGAGTCGCAAAATTCGAGTTTTTGACTACTTGAGTCGCGGCTGATCTGGGTCGTGCGCCGGCTCGTTGTCGGCGGCAAGTGCAAAGGTCGCAAAGGCAACCAGCACGACGATGAACGTGATTCCGCCCCAGATGAACGCGGTCGAAACCTCACGGATGCCGCCCCACACAATCGACCCGACGAGTACGCCAGAGATGGCGGCGAGGGTCAGGTAGGCGCGAACGCGAATGGTCGGGGACTCGGACTTACTCATTCTTCAAGCCTAAGGCTTCGGCGAGGTGGCGGCGATTCCGAAGTGCACGGCGGTGAGCGCCAGGTAGGCGCCGAAAAGCCCAACCGCCGTAACCTCGTCGAACCTAACCAGCCCAAGGGTTGCTCCAAAATAGAGCAGCCCGGCCAGCAGCGACAAAACCGCCGACATGGTTCGTTCGCGCTTGTAGTGATCGAGGGTCGCGTTGACTCTAACCAGGTCAATCGCCGCGCTGCCGAGGGTGACGATCGCAACCATCGCAACTAGCTGGGTCTTGCTGTCAGAAACTCCGAAGCCCGCGAAAACCCAACCGACGCTTGCGGCGATCGAGGCAACCGCCGCGTGGAGCCAGGCTTCACGCCAGGGCTTTCTGTCGCGAGCGGCCAGCCCAAGAACCAGCGACTGAAGCACCAAGATGGCGGCCAAAATTTGAACACCAAGGATGCCAACACTCGCCGAGTGCTCTTGAACGAAGGTGTAAACGAGAGCGACTACCGCGGCGGCTAGCGCTCTGGTTGCAAAGATTTGTCTCACGCTCGCGAGTTTACCGCGTTGGCGAACCTCGAATACTGGCCCTGGAACAAGACCACGATTGTGCCCGTGGGGCCGTTTCGCTGCTTCGCCAAGATAAGGTCTGCCTCGCCGGCCCTCGGGTGATCGCGCTCT
>CANGNR010000120.1 GCA_947455385.1 Microbacteriaceae bacterium | reverse complement strand
GGGTCAAAGACGCCACAGCCAGCCAGTCTGGCAACGAATACACGGGTAGCGCTCACCCAATCAACCTTAGACCAGAGGTTTAGGTTTGGAAACCCCTAGTTTGGCTCTGTAGAGCCTCAAGCGGGCATGTCGAGTGTTTGGATTTAGGTTCTTGCCGCCTCTCGAAAAATGTCTGAGCACTAGTGCACTATGTCCGAATGCAAAACACTCTCATCCAGGTCGACGACGACCCGAATCCAAAGATGCCCGGTGCCGTAATTCTCGCCACCTTTGACTCCCACGACGATGCCCGCCGGGCTGCAGCCCGCATGATCGAAAACAAGTTTCCTCCGAGCCAGATCGTTTTGGTCGGCTTCGGTTTTTACATGCTCGAAAGGGTTCGAAGTTCAAACCATTACGGCAAGGCCGCGCGCGAATGGGCAACCATCGGAGCGTTCTTCGGTCTGGGCTACGGATTCACCGCGGGTGGAATCTACATCCCTGTGCTGCCGCCAGAGTTTCAGTTCGGCGGCAGCCTGCTAGCCTGCCTCATGGTGTTTGGCGGCCTGGGCATGCTTTTTGGAGTGGTGAAGTATTCATTCAAGAAAGACAAAGCCATCATTGACAGTTCCGAGGAGTTCTTTGCCACTAGATACCGCATAGAGGTACCGCTCAAGCACTTGGCCCGCGCCAAGCAAGCGCTCGAATCCGAAGCCGAGACTGGGGATGTCGCCGTGCGAGAATGATTCTCATGGAGAATCAGCGCCGTTCGGGCCTTCGTCAGATGCCCGCGACCATTCCGCAGGGCCAGGTCATCGCCGACTTCACCCTTTACCCCGAGGCGGTCGCTTTCGTCGAGCGAATGATTGCCAACGAGTTTCCGCCTCACGCGATTGCAATCGTCGGCTCAGATCTGCGCACGGTAGAGCGAGTGCGCGGCCGTCAGTCATACGGGCGAGCAGCGTTCACCGGCATCTACAACGGTGTCTGGGTTGGCTTTGGGCTCTGGCTTTTCTTCGGCAACGAGGTCGCGGCTCAGTCTGCGGCCATCGGTCAGACCGGTTCGCCGCTGGCATCCTCGATATTCTTAGGTGCCGGGTTCGGCATGCTCGTCAACGTGATTCGTCTCTCGCTGGGCTCGCGCAAGCGCAGCTTCATCAGCAACTCGATGGTCATCGCGAGCAAATACCAGGTTCAGGTGCCAGAGCACCTCGCCGCCCAGGCTCAGCGCGCGGGCAACACCACGCCCAAGCCAGACGCCGTTTAGTGTCTCGAGTCGGGCTAGATTGCCTGACTCAGTTGAATGACGTTTCCATCTGGGTCGAACCCGTCGCAATACCTAATTAAGCCGTGAGTCTGTTCGCGGTCCTCGCCAAAAATGAGTCCATCCGAGCCTGAAACCGCAACCCTCGCAGCATCGATTGACCGCACCTCGAACACCGGCTTCATCGGGTTCTGTTCGCGCGGCTCGGGAGGCCTCGAAATCTCACTTGACCACTCGGCGGGCACCCGGTGAAGAAGCACGCAGCTGGATTCACTGCACACCTCGACGAACTCGGCCGAGGCATGTTCGAGTCGGCCGTCGAGTAGCCGACGGTAAAACTCTGCGCACTCGTCGAACTTGTCAACCCAAAGAACGAGCTTCGTCATTCTGCTAGTCTTTCGATCAGGCCTGAAGTTTGGCCAGCCAGGCCTCGACCTCGGCCGCAGTGCGGGGGAGCGCCGAAGACAGGTTCTCGACACCGGTTTCGGTCACCAAAACGTCGTCTTCGATGCGCACCCCGATGCCCCTGAAACGCTCGGGAGCCAGCAGGTCATCCTTGTGAAAATAGAGGCCAGGCTCGATGGTGAAGATCATGCCAGGCTCTAGCACTGCCTCATGGTAGGTCTCGCGACGAGCCTGAGCGCAGTCGTGCACGTCGAGCCCGAGGTGGTGGCCGGTGCCGTGGATCATCCAGCGGCGGTGAAACTGCAACTTGATGTCTAGCGACTCTTCAACCGTGCCAGGCAGCAGACCCCAGGCGTGGGTGTGCTCGGCGGTCGCGCGCATCGCGGTCGCGTGCATCTCTTTGTAAGTCACACCAGGCTTTGCCATCGCAAAGACGGCGTTGGATGCAGCCAGCACGGCGTTGTAGATCTCGAGCTGCACATCGTTGAACTTGCCATTGGCAGGCAGTGTTCTGGTGATGTCTGCGGTGTAGAGGCTGTCGACCTCGACGCCTGCGTCGAGCAGCAGCAGGTCGCCATCACGAATCGCGCCGTCGTTGACCACCCAGTGCAGGATGCAGGAGTGCGAGCCGGCGGCGGCGATGGTCTCGTAGCCGATGTCGTTGCCATTGACGCGGGCCTGTCCAAAGAACGCGGCCTCGACCATGCGCTCGCCGCGCTCGTTGCCGACCGCCTCAGGCAGCTTGCGGGCGACAGCCTCGAAACCGGTGATGGTGGCGGCGACGGCCGCACGCATCTCCTCGATCTCGTAGGCATCCTTGACCAGGCGAAGCTCGCTGACGAACTCGATCAGGTCGATGTCGGCGAGGGTGATTGCGCTTGGGTTGGCCGCGAGAAACTCGGGGAGCTCCTTGAGCGATCTCGTGTGAAGGTCGAGCAGTGCGGCTACCTCAGCGAGGCTCGGGCGCTTGCCCACCCAGAACTCGCCGATCAGGCTGTCGCTGAAGAACTCGCGAACGTTTTTGCCAGCGGTTTCGCGAAAGAAAATCGTGGATGTGGCCGAAGCGGCCCCGCCGCGAGCATCGATGACCAGCACCGAGTCGGGCACGCTGTGAACGCCCCAGCCGGTCAGGTGAGCGAAGGCGCTGTGCGGTCGGTAGCGATACTCAGTGTCGTTGCTGCGGGCTAGGCTGGGGCCTGCATCGATGACGACCAGTTGGCCGTCAAAGCGCTCGGCAACCCTGGCGCGACGTGCCGCGGCAAATGGGGCAACCTTTGATTTCGCGGGGAGCGGCGTTGGGGTGTCTTCCCAGCCCTGGCCCATGTAGGCAAGAAACTCGTCTGAGGTTGGTCGCTGCGAACGGTTCTGGCCACGTTCTTCGATGGGCTGTCTGGCGTCATTGCTCATGCATTCATTCTGCCAGCAGCCGCTAACCTAAAGAGCAACCGAAGGAGCATCTCATGCGCATTGATCTTCACTCGCACAGCACCAGATCAGACGGCAAAGAGAGCGTGACCACGGTTTTTGAGACCGCCAAGGAGTGGGG
>CANGNR010000119.1 GCA_947455385.1 Microbacteriaceae bacterium | reverse complement strand
GCTCAGCGAGAGGCGCTCGCCTCTGGCCAGTCGCGGCTCGACAAGGGCCGCGCAACCCTCGCGGTCAGCTCGACCAAACTCAAGTACGCCCAGCAGTTGCTCGCCACGAGCAAGAACTTCGGCACGGTTTCTAAAGACGGCAAGACCGCGCTGTCAACCATCCAGTTTGATCAGCCGATCAGCTCGGTGGGCAAGCAGCTGCTGACCAAGATCACAACCAAGGTCAACGGGCTCGCCCTGCCAACCGTGCAGGTCGAGTATTCGAAAGAGTTCGCTAACGACCTTTCTTCGCTGCTAGGCGCCGGCGAAATGGTTGGCCTGGCAATCGCAGCCCTAGTGCTCTTCTTGATGCTCGGCTCATTCGTCGCCGCCGGCCTGCCGGTTTTGTCGGCGATTCTGGGAGTAGGAATCTCGGCGACTGCAACCATGGCGCTCGCATCCGTGTTTGAAATGAACGCGACCACGCCCATGCTCGGAGTGATGCTCGGCCTCGCGGTTGGCATCGACTACTCGCTGTTCATTCTGAACCGTCACATTCGCCAGCTCAAGGCCGGCCTCGAGCTGCGCGAGTCGATCGGCGTCGCGACGGGCACCAGCGGCAACGCCGTGGTCTTTGCCGGCCTGACCGTTGTGATTGCGCTCGCCGCCCTCAACCTAACCAGCATCGGATTCCTCGGCCTGATGGGAACCATGGGTGCGCTCGGCATCGTGCTCGCGGTGCTCGTGGCCATCACGTTCACCCCCGCCGTTCTGGGCGTTGTCGGAATGCGCGTGCTCTCGCGCAAGCACCGCCGACTCCTGGCCGAAGGCGCCATCGAGAAGACCCCGACCCTCGAGACCGCCGCCGTCGACCGCCCGCAGCCCGGCAAGATGAAGCTAATCTGGGCCGCAAAGCACCCATGGCTCGCGGTGCTCGGCGCGATTCTGGTTCTCGGCGTCGTCGCGATTCCCGCCGCCAGCATGCGACTCGGTCTGCCCGACGGGTCATCCGAGGCGTCTGACTCAACCCAATACAAGGCTTACAAACTAACCACGGATGCCTTCGGAGCAGGAGCCAACGGCGGCATCATCGCCGTGGCCAACATCGACAAGTCGCTCAGCGAAACCGGCAAGCTGCAGTTGCAGGCAGGCATAGCCACCAAGTTGTTCGCGCTAGACGACGTGTCTGCGGTGCTGCCCGTTGGCGTCTCAGATAACGGCAAGACCTACGTCTTCCAGGTGATTCCAAAGACCGGCCCGGCCAGCGTTGCCACCGAGCAGCTCGTCTATGACGTGCGTTCGCTGCAGCACTCCTTTGAGCGCGAGTTCAACAGCACCCTCGGTGTCACCGGCCTCACCGCCACCAACATCGACGTCTCGAAGAAGCTCGCGGATGCGCTGCCGCTATATCTGGGCACCGTGCTGTTGCTGTCGATGCTCCTGCTGCTCATGGTGTTCCGTTCGGTTCTCGTGCCGATCCTCGCCAGCGCCGGCTTCTTGCTCACGGTCTTCGCGGCATTTGGCTCGATCACGGCAGTCTTTCAGTGGGGCTGGCTCGGCGAGCTATTCGGGGTGCATGACCCGGGGCCGATCCTCAGCTTCTTGCCGACCATCATCATCGGCATCCTGTTTGGTCTTGCCATGGACTACCAGCTGTTCTTGACATCGGGTATTCGCGAGGCGTTCGTGCACGGCAAGTCGCCAAAGGAGTCGATCAACTACGGCATTCGCCTTAGCCGTTCGGTTGTGGTTGCGGCCGCGATCATCATGATCTCGGTGTTCGGCGGATTCGCCTTCTCACACATGGCCATGATTCGCCCGATGGGCTTCGGCCTGGCAACGGGCGTGCTCTTCGACGCCTTCGTCGTGAGACTCATCCTGGTGCCTGCCGTGCTGTCGCTGCTAGGCAAGTCGGCCTGGTGGATTCCAAAGTGGCTCGACCGAGTGCTGCCAGACGTCGACGTCGAAGGCGCCAAGTTGGAGCGCGAACACCTGCACTAGGCGCTCAATAGACTTGGGAGTGCTATGACGAACCAAGCAATCCCGAGCGCGAACTTCAAGGTCGCCAACCTTGCGCTGGCAGACTCAGGCCGCCGCCAAATAACCTTGGCCGAGTCTGAGATGCCCGGCTTGATGTCGATTCGCGACGAATACGCCGAGGCCAAACCGCTGGCCGGCGCGCGCATCTCGGTGTCGCTCTCGATCACGGTGCAAACCGCCGTTTTGGTAGAAACCCTGGTTGCCCTCGGCGCCCGAGTGCGCTTGGCCAGCTGCAACATCTTCAGCAGCCAGGATGAAGCGGCGGCCGCTCTGGTTGTCGGCACCGGCACCCAAGACAAGCCTGCGGGCGTCTCGGTTTGGGGTTGGAAGGGCGAGTCGGCAGAAGAGTTCTGGTGGTGCCTGGATCGCACTCTCGACTGGAGCCAAGACGGCGACCGCGCCAACGCGCACCCAACCTCCCTTATCGATGATGGCGGCGACCTGGTCTTCTACATTCATTCGGCCGTCGACTTTGAGGCTGGCAGGCCTCTGGTTCGCGAGAAGTCTTGGTCTGACCACGAGATGCAGATCGTCACCGACCTGCTCACCGAGTCGCGCGCCTCGAATCCTACGCGCTTCAGCGGCCTAGCAGCCAACCTCATCGGTGCATCCGAAGAAACTACCACCGGCATTCAGCGCCTCGACAACTTCATCGCTGCCGGGGGCGAACTGCGGTTTCCCGTAATCAACGTCAACGACGCCGTATCAAAGAGCAAGTTCGACAACAAATACGGCATCCGCCATTCGCTAATCGACGGCCTAAACCGCGCCACGGATGTACTCATCGGTGGCAAGGTCGCGTTCGTCGCCGGTTACGGCGATGTCGGCAAGGGTTGCGCCGAGGCGCTTCGAGGTCAGGGCGCCCGAGTGATCGTCGGCGAAATCGACCCCATCTGCGCGCTGCAGGCTGCGATGGACGGCTATCAGGTCGCCCGCCTCGAATCGGTCATCGGCCAGCTCGACTTCGTGGTCACCGCCACCGGCAACAAAGACGTGGTTCGATCCGAGCACCTCGAGCACCTAAAACACCTCGCGGTTCTGGCCAACGTCGGCCACTTCAACAACGAAATCAACATGGATGACCTCGAGCGCGTTGCCACCGGCGTGACCGAAATCAAGCCGCTCGTGCACGAGTGGCACCTGCCCAACGGTCGCTCGGTGATCGTCTTGAGTGAGGGTCGCGTGATGAACCTTGGCAACGC
>CANGNR010000118.1 GCA_947455385.1 Microbacteriaceae bacterium | reverse complement strand
TAAGGCGTCCCGCCACCAAATACCCGGTGGCGGGACAACTGCGGAGAATAAGGGATTCGAACCCTTGAGGGCTTGCACCCAACACGCTTTCCAAGCGTGCGCCATAGGCCACTAGGCGAATTCTCCTCGTCGCGAATGGATATTTCCACAGGCGACTCGTCCAAGTTTAGTCGCTGCGCGGGAGGGCATAGAATTATGCAGGACTCCCCGTGTGACGTCACCTCGGCTAACTCCCCCAGGATCGAAAGATAGCAAGGGTAACTGGGCTCTGGCGGGTGCGCGGGGAGTCTTCTTAATTGTCGAAGCGAAAGGCTAGGCTCGTATCGTGACTACCGCCCTGTATCGCCGCTATCGGCCCGAAAACTTTGCCGAACTTATCGGTCAAACTCACGTCACTTTGCCGCTCATGGCAGCTCTTCGCGGCGATCGCGTCAACCACGCATATCTGTTTTCAGGCCCACGTGGCTGCGGAAAAACCACCTCGGCACGCATCCTGGCTCGTTGTTTAAACTGCGCCGAGGGCCCGACCGACACCCCTTGCGGCAAGTGCCCAAGCTGTGTGGAGCTCTCGCGAGATGGCGGCGGCTCGCTTGACGTCGTCGAGATCGACGCGGCCAGCCACAACGGTGTCGAAGATGCGCGAGAACTTCGCGAGCGAGCCATTTTTGCCCCCGCCCGCGACCGCTACAAGATTTTTATCTTGGACGAGGCGCACATGGTCACATCCCAGGGTTTTAACGCGCTGCTCAAGCTCGTCGAAGAACCGCCGGCTCACGTGAAGTTCATCTTTGCGACCACCGAGCCCGAAAAGGTTATTCCGACCATTCGCTCGCGCACGCACCACTATCCGTTTAGGTTGGTGCCGCCCGCGCAGATGCTCGAATACTTGGAGCAGCTTTGCGAGTCAGAGAAAGTCGCCGTTGAACCAGGTGTTTTGGCCCTTGTTGTGCGATCGGGCGAAGGTTCGGTTCGTGACTCGCTTTCGCTGCTCGACCAGCTAATCGCCGGTAGTGAGGATGCCAAGGTCACCTATGAGCGAGCCGTTTCGCTGCTGGGCTACACGCACGAAAACCTGCTCGATGAGGTCGTTGACGCCTTTGCTATCGGAGACTCGGCCGGCGTTTTCAGGGTTATCGACAGCGTGATTCAGAGCGGTCAAGACCCACGCCGCTTCGTCGAAGACCTGCTTGAGCGACTGCGCGACTTGATTGTGATTCAGTCGGTTGGGCCTGATGCCGGCAAGGTTTTGCGCGGCGTTGCGGCCGAGCTTCTAGAGAAGATGTCGATTCAGGCAAGTCGATTCGGCAAGACCGAACTGACCCACGCCGCCGCTGCTGTCAACGAGGCTCTGGGCAACATGACCGGCGCCACCAGCCCCAAACTTTTGCTCGAACTGATGTGCGCCAAGGTACTGGTGCCATCGAGCAACACCACCGAGGTTGGCTCGCTGACCCGCATCGAGCGACTCGAGCGACGCATCGGCATCGGTGAGACCGGCGCCGGAGGCCCAGCCTTGACCCAGGCCGTGCAGGTTGTTGCTCCCGCCGCGCCGCCAGCGGCCGCCCCTGCTTCGGCTGCGCCTGCTGCGTCGGCTCCAGCGGCACCTGCTCCGGCGGCTTCTGCCCCAGCGCCTGTGACCGCCCCAATTGAGACCGTTGCAACCACGAGCATTCCGCTGGCGCCTATCACCACCCAGCAGGTAAAAGACGCTTGGGCCGAGATCCTCACCATGGTCGATCGCGAGTCGAAGACGGCATGGGTGGTCGCATTCACTCTGCAGGTAGTTGACCTCACCGACGACGTATTGACCCTGCGGTTCAAGAGCCAATACGACCTCGACACCTTCAAAAACTCGGATGGCGCCCCAGACATCCTTCGCCGCGCCATCTTTGATGTGCTCGGCCTGAGGGTCAAGTTCAAGCCGCTGATGGCCGAGGCCGCGCAGGCGCCGGCCGACGCACCGGTAGCCGCAGCTGCGACGGCACCGGTCGAGGTCATTGCGCCAGCTTTTGTGCCGGTGACGGCGCCGATCGAATTGGTTGAGGTGCCAGCAGAACCGGCCGAGGCCGCCGAAGCCACCGAGCCGATCGCCATCGTCGAAGTGAAGCCCGTTGCCAAGAACCCGCCGAGGCCACGCAAGGGCAATGTCGACGAAGAGGCACGCGTCGGCGAGAGCCTTCTGCGCGAACTGCTCGGAGCAGAACCAATGGATGATGGCAAGACCAGCGGTGGTCGCTGATGTACGAAGGCGTCATCCAGGAGTTAATCGACGAACTTAGCCGCCTGCCCGGAGTTGGGCCAAAGTCGGCGCAAAGAATCGCCTTTTACCTACTGCAGACCGAAGACGACCAGGCCAAGAAGCTAGCCCAGGTGCTGCTCGAGGTGAAAGAGCGCGTGCGATTCTGCGAGACCTGCGGAAACGTCGCCGAAGAGACCCTGTGCAACATATGCCGCGACGCTCGTCGCGACCGAACCTACATCTGCGTGGTCGAAGAGTCGAAAGACGTTCAGGCAATCGAACGCACCCGCGAATTCCGAGGTCTCTACCACGTGCTCGGGGGAGCAATCAGCCCAATCGAAGGCATCGGCCCAGACAACCTGCGCATCAAAGAACTCATGGTTCGCCTGAGCAATCCAGACATCCAAGAAGTGATTATTGCCACAGATCCGAACCTCGAGGGCGAAGCCACGGCCACATATTTGACCAGAATGTTGAGCCCACTGGGCATCAAAATTACTCGCCTCGCGTCTGGTCTGCCCGTCGGTGGAGACCTCGAATATGCCGACGAGATTACCCTCGGTCGCGCTTTTGAGGGACGCCGCTCCGTCAACTAGAATTAGGGTTCAACGTCGAACAATCTTTTCGGCAAAATCCACCCCTCAGGAGAACTTCGTTGGCTCTTATCGTGCAGAAATTTGGCGGCTCGTCTGTAGGCGACGCCGACAAAATTAAGCACGTTGCCCGCCGCGTAATCGACACCCAGAAGGCCGGTAATCAGGTCGTCGTAGTCGTGTCTGCCATGGGTGACACCACCGACGAACTGCTCGACCTCGCAAACCAGGTCACCGACAACCCATCGCCTCGAGAACTCGACATGCTGCTAACCTCGGGCGAGCGCATCTCGATGGCATTGCTTTCGCTCGCAATCAACTCGCTCGGTGCATCTTCGCGCTCGTTCACCGGATCGCAAGCCGGCATCATCACCGACGCCAAGCACGGTGACGCCCGCATCGCCGAGGTCAC
>CANGNR010000117.1 GCA_947455385.1 Microbacteriaceae bacterium | reverse complement strand
GGCCGACAGCGAGCGTCGCCTTGCGGCCGTCCACAGGAGTGCGCCGCCGAGCAGGGTTGCGCTAACCGCCCGGAGCAGAATAACCGGCGCTAGCCCCGACCCTGCGGGAGCCTGTTTGAGGCAAATCAGCACGACACCGATTGCGGCACCCGCGGTGATGCCAAGCAGCAAACCCTTGGTGCTCGGCAGTCGAACATCTGCGCCGGGTACGAACCCCACCAAGAAGACGGCCACCAGAATCACGCCGATTGCGGCTAATCCGAGTGGCGAGAAGCGGTCGCCATCGAGCACGAAACCGACAATCATCGGCACGATCGCAGAAACCACTGCGCTGACAGGCGAAAGAATCGAGATTGGGCCGATCGCCAGCGACGCATAGAGAGTGCTCATGGCGACGGCCGATGCGACACCCGCGGCCACACCCCACGCGATTGCCGATGGCGAGAAGTTTGCGCCGAACCAAACGCTCAGAGCCAGAAGCAGGGCAAGGCCCGAGATGCCCGATATAAAAGTGACCTTGGTTGCTGGGATGCGCTTCGCGCCTACCGCACCGAAGAAGTCGGCGAACCCGTAAACCAGCGATGTGGCCAGGCCGAGCACGATTGCTATCACCGGTCAAGGCTACCCGAGGGGTTGAAAAGGCCCGTTAAAACACAAAAACCCCGACCGAAGTCGGGGGTCTGTGTGGCTCCGCCCGGCATCGATCCGGGGACCTAACGATTTTCAGTCGTTCGCTCTACCAACTGAGCTACAGAGCCTAGGTCGACCAAAGTCGAACCAGCGATCCTGACGGGACTTGAACCCGCGACCTCCGCCGTGACAGGGCGGCGCGCTAACCAACTGCGCTACAGGACCATTTGTTGCTACGTTGCTCCACATTTTGTGACCCCAACGGGATTCGAACCCGTGCTACCGCCGTGAAAGGGCGGCGTCCTAGGCCACTAAACGATGGGGCCTACAAAGCAGATACTTCATAGCACCAGCACTCAAGATTAGTCGGGCACCACCCATATAGCAACTTCACAGGTTGCGCAGCCCGAGTTGACGGGGTCGCTCGGTATCCTGAGTAGGTGAGTAACGCGTCGAAATTGCGCGCCGGCCTGACCGGTGCCGTTATTTTGGCAAGCCTTGGTGCCGGGCTGCTCGTCTCGCCCGCCACCGCAACGCCCAACCCGGTTCCCAGTTATCCGTCGCAGGCCGAGGTCGACGCCGCCAAGAACAATGTCTCAAAGAAGAAGGCGGTCATCGACCAACTTCAGACCGTGCTCACCACCCAATCTCAGCAGGAGCAGAAGCTTCAGACCGCAGCCGCCATCAAGGCAGAGGCATACAACCAGGCCCGAGACAAGGTCGTTGCCCTGACCGCCAAGGTCAAGCGCCTGCAGGCCCAGGCCGACAAGGCGGCAGCAAAGGCCAAGGCGGCCAAGACCGAGATCGGTCAGATTGCCGCCCAGATGTATCGCAACGGCGGCACCGGCACAACCACCGCGCTGCTGCTCGACCCGCACAACGCCGACGGCCTGCTCTACAAGCTGGGCACCCAAGAGCGCCTCGGGTCGCAGAGCGGCACCATGTATGACCGCGCGGTGCAGCAGCAAAACCTCGCGACCTCGATCACCAAGCAGCTTCAGACCGCAAAGGCCGAGCTCGCAGGCGAGGCGCAAACCGCCAAGACCGCATACGCGCAGGCGCAGGCCGCCGACAACGAGCTGGCCGCTAAGGTCGACCAAAACAAGCGCCTTAGCAAGAAGTTCTATGGCCAGCTAGCCGAGCTGCAGAACATCTCTGCCGACCTGGCGAAACAGCGCGCGGATGGCCTCGCCGCAGAAGCTCGACAGAACGCAGTCAAGAACCCGCCGGCGGTTGCCCCAGAGCTCTACACGGTGGGCGACGCCGACACCGCCAAAGTCGAGACCGCGCTCAACTTTGCTCGCGCCCAACTCGGCGAGCGCTACGTTCTCGGCGGCATGGGGCCAGACATCTGGGACTGCTCGGGCATCACGAAGGCCGCGTACGCCGCAGCCGGCGTCGACATCGGCACCCACTCGGCGACCAACCAGTTCAACACCATGGCGGCTCAGCGCAAGTTGATTCCGCTCAACCAGCTTCAGGTGGGCGACCTGATGTGGTACTCGCAGTCGAGCTCGTTCAACGGCGACAAATATCACGTGGTGATCTACGCGGGCAACGGCATGATGCTCGAGGCGCCAAACCCCGTGCGCGTGGTTCGAATCGTGCCGATTCGCTACGGCGAACTCTTTCCTTATGCAGGGCGCCCAACCGCAGGCAACTAATAGCGGATGGAGTGCCTCGGCGAGAGCCGCCGGGCGCCATCCGAGTTAAGAAACGAACCCCGGCCGCAATGACCGGGGTTTCGCTTTTAAGTTGTGGTGCGAGCGGTGTTTCTAGTGCTCGGTGCTGACGTAGCGCTCTTGAGCCTCGGCGATTAGTCGCTCTGCCTCTGCCTTGCCGGCCCACTTGCCAACCTTGACCCACTTGCCGGGCTCGAGGTCTTTGTAGTGGCTAAAGAAGTGCTCGATCTCGTTCTTGATCTGCTCAGGCACGTCGTCGACATCCTGGATGTGGGCCCAGCGTGGGTCTTTGACCGGCACGCAGAGAACCTTCTCGTCGATGCCGCCGTCGTCTTCCATCGGAAGAACCGCGACTGGGCGAACGCGAACCACGACGCCAGGGAACACCGAGTGCTCGAGCAGAACCAGCGCGTCTAGCGGGTCGCCGTCGCCACCGAGGGTGTTGTCGAAGAAACCGTAGTCAACCGGATAAACGAACGGGGTGAACAGCACGCGGTCAAGGTAGACGCGGCCCGACTCGTGGTCGACCTCATACTTGTTGCGGCTTCCCTTTGGAATCTCGATAACGGCTTCGAAAGTCATGGTTCTCCTAAATAGGCTTAGAGCCACAAGTTTATCGAAAGGCGAGCCATGCCAGAGCGACCAAGGTTGACGCCTGCGGTCGCCGACGTGCGCCGCGCGGTGCGTGACGCGCTGGCGGGGTTGGGGGCCGAGGGGCTCGCTGCCGATGGCCTGGGTGCGGGTGCTCTGGTGCTCGTTGCCTGCTCGGGCGGGCCAGACAGTTTGGCGTTGGCGGCGGGAGTCGCCTTCGAGGCGCCACGAAACGGCTGGCGAGCGGGAGCCGTGATCGTCGACCACGGACTGCAAGAGGGGTCGGCAAAGGTAGCCGAGCGCGCCGCAGACCAGTGCCGGGCCTTGGGGCTCGAACCCGTTGTGGTGCGCAGGGTCGAAGTGGGCAAGGATGGCGGGCCAGAGGG
>CANGNR010000116.1 GCA_947455385.1 Microbacteriaceae bacterium | reverse complement strand
CTGGCGCTCTATCAGATTCAGAACAAGTACCGTGACGAGGCCCGACCTCGCGCCGGTCTGCTTCGAGGTCGCGAGTTCGTCATGAAAGACGCCTACTCCTTTGATGTCACGGATGAAGGCCTGCGCGCCGCATACCAGGCGCAGCGTGATGCCTACGAGCGCATCTTCACGAGGCTCGGCGTCGAATACGTGATCGTCAAGGCCGATGCTGGAGCTATGGGTGGCTCGGCTTCTGAGGAGTTCCTCAGCCCGAGCCCAATCGGCGAGGACACCTTTGTGCGCTCGCCGGGCGGATACGCGGCCAACGTCGAGGCGGTGGCAACACCGGTGCCGGCATCCTTGCCAATCGAAGGCCAGCCGGCTGCCGTCGTGCACGACTCGCCAAACACGCCAACCATCAAGGCCCTGGTCGACCTCGCGAATGCGAGCGTGCCGCGAGCCGATGGTCGCGAGTGGACCGCCGCCGACACCCTCAAGAACGTAGTGCTCGCATTGACCTCGCCAGAGGGCAAGCGCTCGCTGGTCGTAGTTGGCATTCCCGGTGACCGCGAGGTCGACGCCAAGCGCGCAGAGGCAGCCTTTGCGCCAAACGACGTCGAGCCGGCCACCGAAGAGGACTTCGCCAAGAACCCCGGCCTGGTCAAGGGCTACATCGGCCCGGTCAAGGCGGGGCAGAAGGTTCTCGGCCTCGAGGGCTCAACCAAGATTCGCTACCTGCTCGACCCACGCGTAGTCGACGGCACAGCCTGGATTACCGGCGCAAACGAGTCTGAGAAGCACGTCTTCGACCTGGTCAAGGGTCGCGACTTCGATGCCGACGGCACCGCCGACATCGCAGAGGTTCGCGCTGGCGACCAGGCTCCAGATGGCTCCGGCCCGCTCGAGCTTGCCCGCGGCATCGAAATCGGTCATGTATTTCAGCTTGGCCGCAAATACGCCGAGGCGCTCGACCTCAAGGTTCTCGACGAAAACGGCAAGCTCGTCACAGTCACCATGGGCTCCTACGGCATCGGCGTCACCCGCCTGGTTGCCGTTTTGGCCGAGGCCAACCACGACGAAAAGGGCCTGATCTGGCCAGCCGCGGTTTCGCCTGCAGACGTCTACATCGTTGCAGCAGGCAAGGATGAAGCGGTCTACGAGACCGCCGAAAAGTTGGCAAACGAGATCGAGGCAACGGGCAAGACAGTCATCCTGGATGATCGCCTCAAGGTCAGCCCGGGCGTGAAGTTTGGCGACGCAGAACTCATCGGAGTGCCGAGCATCGTGATCGTTGGCAAGGGCCTCGAGAACGGCGAGGTTGACCTTTGGAACCGAGCCACGGGCGAGCGAGTTGCGGTCAGGCTAGAATCGGCTCTTGCAGAACTGTGCAAATAACTGAAAACTAACTAAAAAGGGAGGCGCCACATGGACATCGATATGAGGGCACTGAAACAACTAGAGCTCGACGACGCTATCCCATTTTCAGAACTGGTTCAGATCATTGAGGCTGCCGTTTTGGTTGCCTATCACAAGCACGTTGGCCTGCAGCCCAAGCGCGACGAGCCAGAGCGCTTTCGCGCCTCGCTAGACCAGAAGACCGGCCAAGTCACCATCTGGGGCAAAGAAGTCGACGAAGAGGGCAACCTCGGCAGCGAAGAGACCGAGGTCACGCCAGAGGGATTCGGCCGCATCGCCGCATACTCGGCCCGCCAGGTCATCTCGAGCCGCCTGCGCGCGCTAAACGACGAGAACCTTTTGGGCGAGTTCACCGGCAAGGTCGGCGACATCGTCATGGGAACGATTCAGCAGGGCTCCAAGCCGCACATGATCGCGGTGAGCCTTGGCTCGATCGAGGGCGCGCTTCCCGCCGAAGAGCAGGTGCCTGGCGAAGACTATTCGCACGGCAAGCGCATCCGAGTTTTGATTGTCAACGTGAGCAAGGGCACCCGTGGTGGCCCCATCGTCACGCTCTCGCGTCGCCACCCAAACCTGGTGCGCAAGTTGTTCTCGCTCGAGGTGCCAGAGATTGCCTCGGGCGCCGTCGAGATCATGCAGGTCGCCCGCGAGGCAGGCCACCGCACCAAGATCGCCGTTCGCGCCAACCAGCCCGGCGTCAACGCCAAGGGCTCGTGCATCGGCCCACTGGGCCAGCGAGTTCGCGCGGTCTCGGCAGAGTTGAACGAAGAGAAGATCGACATCGTTGACTGGTCGCCAGACCTACCGGCCTTCGTGGCCCAGGCGCTCTCGCCAGCCAAGGTGACCTCGGCTTATTTGATTCCCTCGGATGACCCGAAGCTGCCGCACGTGCGCGCGCTTGTGCCGGACTATCAGTTCTCGCTCGCCATCGGCAAGGAGGGGCAGAACGTGCGTCTGGCCGCCCACCTGACCGGCGCCAAGATCGACATTCAGCCAGAGAGCATTCTCGACGAGTAGTTTCTGGTTTGCTCGCCTGCCCAGCAAGGCGAACCTAGACCAAAGACAAGCCAGGGGCTAGAATGGAACAAGTTAGAACCTGCGTTGGCTGTCGCCAGCGCGCCTCCCGAAATCAACTCCTTCGCGTGGTTGCCGATGCAAATCGGTTGAAGCCAGACGAGCGGGCAGTTTTTGCCGGGCGAGGCGCTTGGATACACGCAAACGAGGACTGTTTGAGGCTCGCCATCGAGCGTCGCGCATTAGGTCGAGCACTTCGACTGACACAGCAGACAGATCCGACAGAACTAATCGCATTTATCGAAAAGGTAGAAACGATGTTGGCCAAATAATGAGCAGCTCGAAATGAGTTCCCAACAGCAATAAAGGCCTGCCCTGCCTAGGGTTTGGCCCCTAGACAGGAGAAAAGTGGCGCTACCACGCGTATACGACATCGCTAAAGAGCTCGGTATTGATACCAAGGATGCTCTCGCGAAGCTCGAAGAACTCGGCGAATACGTCAAGTCGGGTTCATCAACAATTGCACCTCCGGTCGCTAAGCGACTGCGCGAGGCTTTTCCGAACGCCAAGCCAAAGGTCGAAGAGCCTAAGGCCGCACCTGCAGCACCCGCTGCGCCAGCACCTGCCGCTCCGGTAGCAGAGGCCCCGGCCGCTGCGCCAGCAGCACCTGCCGCCGCCGCTCCCGCTGGTCCTGCTGCGCCAGCCGCACCGGTTGCGCCAGCTCCGGCTGCACCGGCCGCCGCAGCACCTGCCGCTCCAGCCGCACCGGCTGCGCCAGCGGCATCGGGCTCGGCAACCGGCATCCCGCGTCCGGGCAACAATCCTTTCGCCTCGGCACAGGGTATGGGCATTCCTCGCCCGATGGCCCGCCCGGGCAACAATCCTTTCGCTCCATCGCAGGGCAT
>CANGNR010000115.1 GCA_947455385.1 Microbacteriaceae bacterium | reverse complement strand
TTCGTGGCGCGCAGATTGACTTTGAGAGCGAGCGGATTCGGGCATTCGCCGGCTGCGGCATCGTGGCCGAGAGCGACCCAGACGCAGAGCTAGCCGAAACCGAACTCAAGTTTCAGCCTATTCGTTTAGCGCTCTAGCACTACCTCAAACAGCCAGCGGCCTTCGAGCTCGAGCGAACGCCGAAGGTCATCCTCGTCTGTGATTCGACGAAAGCCCCAACCGTATGCCTTTGCCAGCGACTCGAAGTCGACCGACTGCGGGGTCGAGAATAGACGCTCGAACTGGCCCTTGGGCAGCAGCTTGGCAGGCTCTAGGCCTGCAAAGATTGCTCCGCCGTGATCGTTGCCCACGATGATCTGGACGTCTGGTTCGGCGGCCGGGCGAGGCAGGGTGTCGGCCAGCGGATTTGCCGCTAGCGAGCCGGCGTCGTGCAGCGCGGTCAGGTCGCCAATCAAAACTCGAGTCTTTCGGCCGGTGGCCTGAGCGATTCCGAGTGCGGTCGCAATAGTGCCATCGATTCCGGCTAGGCCGCGGTTAGAAAACACGGATGCGATCTTGGCGGGTGCCCAGACTTCGGCCTCGCGAATGAGCCGGCTCGCGCCGAGCACCAGGACCTCTTCGCCTGTCGCCTCCCAGACTGCCTCGATGAGTTCGCGGCGAGTGAGTTCGCCGTCGACGGGCTGGGCCAAGCGCAGCTGCTTATCTGCGAGCAGCCACTCGGCAAGCCATTCGCCATCTACCTCGTGCGAAACAGAGACCTCGTCTACGTGCTGGGCTCGACCGCCGACGTTAAAGTCTTCGAGTCTCGAATCGCGAACCACGAAGACCTCGATGTCAAGGCGCTTGAACAGGCCAATCACGGCGCGACTAAGGGTCGGCTTGCCAAAGACCACCACGCGGCCGATGCGCTGAGCAAGGTCGGGCCGCTGCTCGAGCAACGGGCGGTAGGCGAGCACGGCGTTGCCGCCGAAGCGCGCGCCTGAAGACGGCTCGGCCAGCAGCGGCCAGCCCCAAGACTCGGCCAGTTCAACGGCAGCCGGACCGCTCTCGGCACCGGCCACGACGACGGTTGGAATGGCGGCGTCAACCAGCGCAAAGTTGGGCGCTGCCTGCCTGGTTGCCGAAGCGGCGAGCGCTGCCAGTCTGGCCTCGACGGCCTCGCCGTTGGCTGCCGAAAGAAACGCGTCGGCCGCCGGCACTACGGCCGAGAGTGGCTCGCGAAACTGAAGGTTTAACTGAACCGGACCGGGTCGCGGAGTCGCACCGTTGCGCGAGGTCAGGCCGATCGAGAGCGCGTATGCCTCTGCGGCTAGCTCGACGATGTGGTCGGCGATCTCTGGGTTTGCGACGAGGTCGCTCGCCGGCTGCTCGGTTGGCGCTGGCACGTCGACGCAGGCGCGAACCGCGTCTGCAAAGATGCCAACCTGGTTGGTGGTTTGGTTCGCGCCAACCCCGCGCAACTCTTCGGGCCTATCGGCGGTCAACAGAATCATCGGAACCCCGGAGTGGTGTGCCTCAAGCACCGCGGGGTGAAGGTTGGCGACCGCCGTGCCCGAAGTGGTTATGACAACCGAGGGTTCGCCGCTCGCCAGCGCCGCACCGAGCGCCGCGAAGCCGACCCCGCGCTCGTCCAGGCGCACCACAAGTTCGACCGCCTCGGCCTCGGCTAGCTGCCCGGCGGCGATGGCCAGCGACTGAGACCTGGCTCCCGGCGCCAAAAAGATGCGCTGCGCCCCGGCCTGGGCCAACGCAGCCAAGAGCTGGGCCGCAAAGTTTTGCGCTGGGCTACTTGTCACCCTGCTCACCTCGCTGCTCGCGAAGTCGGCGCTCTAGCTCGCGCATGAAGGCTGGGTCATCCTCGGGCGCACGTCCATAGGGGCGCGGCGCAACGTTGGGCGAGAATCTTTGCTCGGCGCTTGCACCACGCGCGCTCGGCCGACCAATAGTCAAATAGAGGATGCCGCCCAGCGGAGTGGTCACGATGCACAGCAGGACCCATGCCCACTTGGGCAGTGCCCGCACCTTGGCGGAGTCGGCGCTGGCCGCGAAGACGGCTACGAAGACCGTGAAGACGGTCACAGCCACAAAGACAAACAGGAGCCAGCGCATTGTTTAACTCTAACCAGCGCGGACTTAGACTTTTTCTGTGAAGAATCCCTGGTTGCAGTTCATCCTTTTGCGCGTCGGCTCGTTTGTGGTGGCCTTCGCAATTCTCGCCTCGCTGCGAGCCAATATTTTTCTTTCGGCCCTGATTGCGGCCATCCTCTCGCTGGCCTTTTCGCTTCTGTTTTTCAACCGTCAGCGCGCCAAGGTTAGCGAGGCGATCTACAACCGAGTGAAGAAGAACGACGAGCTCGGCGCCGATGACCCAGACAGCGACCTCGAGAACGCGATTCTCGACGAGGCCGAGGGCAAGAACTAGCCCGAGATTCCAACGGCCAGCAGCACGGCATAGGCGAGCGACGCCAGACTCGTTAGCTTGAGGGCCGTGATTAGATCCTTGGGGGTCTTAGCCATCAGCACGATGACGGTTATTGGCCCAACCAGCAGCGCAACCGCAAAGGCGATGGCCGCAAGCGAATAGATCAACTGCAACGCGAACACGATCGCGATCGGCACCCAGATCAAAAACACGAACAGGGCCTTGCTCGCGCCTGCCCCAAGTTTGACCGCGATGGTTCGCTTGCCAGACTCCACGTCGGTGGCGATATCGCGGATGTTGTTGACCAGCAGCACGGCCGAAGCAAAGCATCCGAGTGCGATGCCGGCGAGCGGAGACAAAGCGTCGATCTGGCCCCAGTTTTGGATCTGGATGTAGGTCGTGCCAACAGTTGCCACTAGACCGAAGAACACGAACACCACGATTTCGCCGAGCCCCGCATAGCCGTATGGCTTCTTGCCGCCGGTGTAGAACCAGGCCGCAACCACGCAGACAATGCCAACCAGGATGATCCACCACTGCTGGGTGACACCCACGATGGCGAGGCCGGCGAGCGCCGCGAGGCCAAAGAACGCGAATGCGGCGACCTTAACCTTGCGCGGCTCAACCAAACCCGAGCCAGTTAGGCGCAGCGGGCCAACGCGCTTTGCGTCGGTGCCGCGAATTCCGTCGGAGTAGTCGTTTGCGTAGTTCACGCCAACCTGCAAAAACAGCGCAACAAGCATCGCCAGGGTCGCCAGTGGCAGGTTGAAAGCCGAGACTCCCGCGGCGACTCCCGAGCCGAGAATTACCGGGGCGGCAGCCAGCGGCAGGGTGCGCAGTCGAGCGCCGGCGAGCCACGTGGCTGCCCCCGTTGGTGCTTGAGTTTCGTTTTGCTTTCGCTTCTGCGCGGCTGACGGCTTCTTGCTCATGAGGGGTCCTTAGGTTTGTTGACTAGCGCTCGGGCGGCGAGCAG
>CANGNR010000114.1 GCA_947455385.1 Microbacteriaceae bacterium | reverse complement strand
TCGATTGGGCCATCAATCGCCCTGCCCCAGTGCACGATCTGCGGGGTCGCCGAACTGGTTTCGAAGATTACAGAAACGCCGCCGCGCTTGAGGTGAATGAGTTCGGCCATGCCGAAATTCTAGTCGTGAGCGATGCTCAAAAACTCGGCTCGGTCATAGACCTTAACGCGCTCGCGACCCTCGGCCTCGCCCTTTGCGATTTCGATGGCGTCGATCTTGAGCCAGGCCGCCCAATCGACGAACCGCACACCGCGGTCGGTGAGTAGCGCGACAATCGCATCCTCGTTTGGGGCACTCGGCTGCCACCAGGTTTCGCGGTCGGCAATGACGTTGCCAATTGTCTCTAGGGCATCGCTCTTGGTGTGACCGATAAGGCCCACCGGGCCGCGCTTGATCCAACCGGTTGCATAGATTCCGGGGATGGCGTTGCCCGACTCGTCTAGCACTCGCCCGCCATCGTTGGTGATGACGCCGAGCTTCTGGTCAAACGGGATGCCCGGCAGCGGCGAACCGAAATAACCGACGGCGCGGTAAACGGCCTGCACGGGAATCTCGCGGAATTCGCCGGTCGGCACTACGCCACCGCGGCCGTCTAGTTCGGTTCGCTCGATGCGCAGGGCAACAACCTTGCCATCCTCGCCGAGAACCTCGACCGGAGCGCTGAAGAAGTGCAGGTGCAGACGACGGGCCGAACCAGACTGCGGCTCGGCACGCAGACCCTCGAGGGTGTTCACCATCACGCGAGTCTGGTTGTTCGAGTCGATGGCCTCCTGTGAGCCCTCGTCGTACTTGAAATCTTCGTCATAGACGATCGCGTCGACGCCATCGATGTGGGTGGCCTCGCGCAGCTCGAGCGGGGTGAACTTGACCTGAGCTGGGCCGCGGCGACCGAAGACGTGCACGTCGGTTACCGGCGAGGACTTGAGCCCCTCGTAGACGTGATCTGGAATGTCGGTGACATGCATCTGTTCTGGCAATTTGACGAGCACGCGGGCCACGTCGAGAGCGACGTTTCCGTTGCCGATGACGGCGATCTCTCGGGCGTTGAGCGGCCACTCACGCGGCACGTCGGGGTGGGCGTCGTACCAGTTCACAAAGTCGGCGGCGCCGTAGGAGCCATCCAGGTCGATGCCTGGGATTTTCAGGTCAGCATCGCGAATCGCACCTGTCGAAAAGATGACCGCGTTGTAGTGGTTCTTGAGGTCGTCGAGGGTCAGGTCGGTGCCGAACTTGACGTTGCCAAAGAAACGAATATCGCCGCGGTCGAGCACCTCATAAAGAGCGCGGATGATGCCCTTGATGCGCGGGTGATCTGGGGCGACGCCGTAGCGCACCAGGCCGTATGGTGCCGGCAGCAGATCGAAGAGGTCGATAGAAACCTCGAAGTCGCGAAGTTCAGACTTAATCAGAAGGTCGGCCGCGTAGATTCCGGCAGGGCCGGCGCCGACGATTGCGAGGCGCATCTTGGTCATGGTTTAGCTCCGTGGTTCGGGAATGTGCGACTTAAACTTGGCGGTCAACGACTGCGAGCGCGAACGCCTCGAGGGCATCGCGCACGGCCGACTTTGGCAACGACTGCAGGTCACGCACAGCGTTGTCGGCCCAGCGCTTGGCCTCGAGGTACGCACGCTCGGCAACGGGGTGCGCGCGCAGCTCGGCGACGACGGCCGCCAAATCTGCATCGCTGCTGAGGTCGCCGTCGATCTTGGCGAGCAGCGCAGCCGACTCGGGGTTCGAGCGCGCGTGTTCGCGCAGCAGCAGCACCGGCAAAGTCGGCACTCCGGCCCGCAGGTCGGTGCCGGCGGTCTTGCCGGAGGTCTGGTCGGCGTCGAGGTCAATCACGTCGTCGATCAGCTGAAACGCGATGCCGACCTTTTCGCCGTACTTCATCAGTGCATCCTGGTATTCGGCCGGAGCGTTCGAGAACATCACGCCAAGTTGCGCGGACGCCGAGATCAGCGAGCCGGTCTTATCGGCCAAAACCTGAATGTAGTGCTCGACCGGATCGTCGCCGTCTTGCGGCCCAACAGTCTCGTGAAGCTGCCCGAGGCAAAGGCGTTCGAAGGTGTCAGCCTGCAGGGTGAGTGCTCGCTCGCCGAGTCGAGAAACAACCTGGGATGCGCGCGCAAACAGCAGGTCGCCGGTGAGAATTGCGACGCTGTTGCCCCAGATTGTGTGCGCGGTCGGAACACCGCGACGGGTTGGCGCTTCATCCATGACGTCGTCGTGATACAGGGTCGCGAGGTGGGTGAGCTCGACGACAACGGCGGCGTCGATGACCTCTTCGAGGTTCGAATTACCGAGCTGAGCGGCCAGCAAGACCAAAACGGGGCGAACACGCTTTCCACCGGCCTCAACGAGGTGACGGGCTGTGACCTTGGCAATCGGATCGGTGTGCTCAGTCGCCTTGGCGAGTGCGACCTCTACCTGCGCGAGGCCATCCTCGATTTTCTTCAGCAGCGCGCGGTCGGCGACCTTGCGCAGTTGCTTTGGCAGGTCTGGACGGGCCACTAGGCTCTCTTCTCTTTGACCGCCGAATGGATGGCGACCACACCAAACGAAAGGTTTCGATAGGTCGCGCTATTCCAGCCAGCGGCATCGATTTTTGCCACGAGCTCGGTCTGGCTCGGCCAGGCGGCAATCGACTCGCTCAGGTACGCGTATGCCTCTGGCGTCTTCGAGGCCAGGCGCGAGAAGGCCGGCAGCAGTCGCAGCAGATAGAAGTTATAGAACGGGCGAACCACGCGGCTCTGAACCTTAGAGAACTCGCAGATGACGAGCTTGCCGCCGGGCTTGGTGACGCGCAGCATCTCGCGCAGGGCGGCATCCACGTCGACGACGTTGCGAAGGCCAAACGAGATTGTGACCGCGTCAAAGGTGGCTTCGGCGAACGGCAACTTTGTAGCGTCGGCAAAGACGAACTCGATCTCGGGGTGACGCTTGCGACCTTCGGCCAACATGCCCTCTGAAAAGTCGCCGGCAACGACCCGCACACCCTCTTTTTTGAAGGCAACCGAGCTTGCACCGGTTCCAGCAGCCAAATCTAGGATGCTCTGCCCCGACTGCGGAGCGACTGCGGCCGACACGCGCTTGCGCCAGATTCGGTCTTGGCCAAACGAGAGCAGGGCGTTGGTGACGTCGTAAGACGGAGCAACGGAATCGAACATGGCCGCAACTTCGGCGGGGCGCTTTGACAGGTCAGCTTTGCTCACTAGATAAGTTTACCTTCGCCCAACTTGGCGAAATCCGCGCGCGTACTGCGCCGAATCGCTGGGCCTAGCGTCCGTTTGACTTGGCGACCCTGGCCGAGCGAACTAGCACGCTCACCAGCCCGAGCGACAGGGCGCCAAGGATGGCCATGACCACGAGTGCGGCGTCGATGAAATCTTGCAGCGGGCTCTGCTC
>CANGNR010000113.1 GCA_947455385.1 Microbacteriaceae bacterium | reverse complement strand
GTCGCCGACGACATCAACCAAGAGGTTCTCGACCTTCTGATTCGCGAGCTCGACGTTTCTGACGAAGACGTCTATCACCTGCCGGCGCCGCTAGACCTCAAGGGTCTCAGCGAGATCGCGTTCATGAAGCGGCCCGACCTGCACTACCCACCGCACAACGTGGTGACCAACCGCTACCTGACCGCTGCCGACGACGAAAAGGCCGACATCTTTGGCGCAATTCGCCAGCGCGAGATTCTGCTGCACCACCCATACGAGTCGTTCACCACCAGCGTGCAGGCGTTCTTGGAGCAGGCCGCGGCCGACCCGCAGGTTCTCGCCATCAAGCAGACGCTTTATCGCACATCGGGCGACTCACCAATCGTGGATGCGCTGATCGCTGCCGCGGAGGCCGGCAAGCAGGTCTTGGCCCTGGTCGAGATCAAGGCCCGCTTCGACGAGCAGAACAACATCACCTGGGCTCGCAAGCTCGAGCAGGCTGGCGTGCACGTTGTGTATGGCATCGTCGGGCTCAAGACCCACTGCAAGCTCTCGCTGGTGATTCGCCAAGAGGGCAACGTTTTGCGGCGCTACTGCCACATCGGCACAGGAAACTACAACCCCAAGACCGCACGCTTCTATGAAGACTTCGGTCTGCTCAGCGCGCGTGAGTCGGTTGGCGAAGACCTGACCAAGCTGTTCAACCAGCTCTCTGGCTACGCCCCGGATGCCACCTTCAAATCGCTGCTGGTCTCGCCAAACGGCGTGCGCGACGGCCTGGTTGAGCGCATCCTGGCCGAAATCGAACACCACAAGGCTGGCAAAGAAGCGCGCATCAGCGTCAAGGTCAACGCCCTGGTTGACGAAGAGATTATCGACGCACTCTATGCGGCGAGCAAGGCCGGTGTGCCGGTCGACATCCTGGTTCGCGGAATGTGCGCCCTGAAGCCTGGCGTGCCCGGGCTCAGCGAGACCGTGCGCGTGCGCTCGGTTCTGGGCCGCTACCTCGAACACTCGCGCGTATTTGGTTTTGCCGGCGCTGGAGATCCATCCTGGTTTATTGGTTCTGCCGACATGATGCACCGCAACCTCGACCGACGCGTCGAGGCTCTGGTGCGCTTGGTGCAACCCGACCAGATCAAAGAAGTAACCGGCATTTTTGAGCTGGCGATGGCCGAGGGTTCGGCATCGTGGTGGCTCGACGCAAGTGGTACCTGGACCAGGCACCAGTACGCACAAGATGGGGCCGCACTCGTTGACGTGCAAGACCAGATCATGAAAGACACCTTGGCCAAACGATCGCCGAGACACTAATGACCGTATTTGCCGCCGGCGCCGTGCTTTGGCGCGTCGAAAACAACCACCTCATGGTCGCCGTAATTCACCGAGCTCGCTATGACGACTGGTCGCTACCCAAGGGCAAGGTTGACCCTGGCGAGAGCCTACCGCAGACCGCGGTTCGCGAGATACTCGAAGAGACTGGGCTAAAGGTGGACCTGGGGGTTCCGCTCAGCAAGGCCGAGTACCAACTTGGCAGCGGGGCAACCAAAGAAGTCCACTACTGGGCGGCAAAGGTGAAGTCGAAGGCGCTTCTGAAGTCAAAGTTCAAGCCAAACGAAGAGGTGGCCTTGGTGACTTGGATGCCAGCAACCGAGGCATCCAAGATTCTCAGCTATGAGCACGACCAGCAACTAGTGCGCGAGACCATCGCGCTGCACGAGTCGGGCAACCTAGACACCAAGCCGATTCTGCTCCTTCGCCACGCCAAGGCAATGGCTCGCAGCGATTTCAAGGGCCTGGATGACGGCAAGCGCCTACTTCTGCCTGAGGGCTTGGAGCAAGCGCAATCCCTGATTCCGCTTATCGGCGCATACGGCGTGAAGCGCGTGGTTTCTAGCCCGTGGACCCGTTGCGTGACAACTGTCGAACCATATGCCAAGAAGCGCGGGTTGCCCGTTTTGAAGCGCAGCGCTCTTTCGGAGGCCGGCAACGACGCAGACCCAGTTCGCGCCCGAGAGGTGATCGACGAGGTAACCACCGACGGCGTCACAACAGTTGTTTGCTCGCACCGACCCGCCCTGCCTAACATCATCGACGCCATCGCTCGCTTTGGAACAGCTGGCCAAGAAATCCTGTTGAACGAGTCACGCGCGCTTCGCCCAGCTGAACTAACGGTGATTCACCTCACCAAGGCCAAGGATGACACTGAGCGTCGAATCGTGGCCATCGAGACGCAGTACCCAGTAGTTAGCGAGAACTAATGCCGAACACATCGGTTGCAGAAGGCCTTCCGCTGCTGCGATCCGATGATGGCAAACCCGCGCTGTGCCTGGTCACCGGCGCCACCGGCTACATTGGCGGCCGACTGATTCCCGAACTCCTCAAGCATGGCTACCGCGTGCGGGTGATGGCGCGATCCGCCGCCCGAATCTCGGGCTACCCTTGGGCCGGCCAGGTCGAGGTGTTCGAGGGTGACGCTCGGGATGCAGACGCCGTGGCGCGGGCGCTCGCAGGTGTCGACGTCGCCTACTACCTGCTGCACGCCTTGATGAGCAAAGACAATTTCGAGGATGAAGAGCGCCAGGTTGCGACCCTGTTCGGCAAGGCCGCGAGCGCTGCCAAGGTGCGCCGAATCGTTTACCTGGGTGGCATCGTTGCCAAGGGCCAGGAACTTTCGCCGCACCTTTCTTCGCGAGCAGAGACCGGCGAGATTCTTCGGTCTTGTGGCGTGCCAACCATCGAGCTTCGTGCCGGCGTAGTGATCGGCTCGGGCTCGGCGTCGTTTGAGATGCTGCGCTACTTAACCGAGCGCTTGCCCGTGATGACCGTGCCCAAGTGGGTCAACTCGCGCATTCAGCCGATCGCGGTACGCGATGTGCTCAGGTATCTGGTGGGTTCGGCGGCGCTGGATGCGTCGGTGGCCGGCGCGTTCGACATCGGCGGGCCAGACATCTTTACCTACCGCGAGATGATGCACCACTACGCGGCATCTGCAGGCCTAAGGCGACGCATCATTCTGCCTATTCCTGTGCTGACCCCCCGCCTCTCGAGCGGTTGGGTCGGGCTAGTGACTCCGGTTCCATACACCTTGGCAAAGCGCCTGGTGGCGAGCCTGCGCAACGAGGTCGTGGCCGAGGACGGCCGCATTCGCGAGCTGATTGCCGACCCGGCGGGAGGCCTAACCGGTTTCGACACCGCCGTCAAGCTGGCGCTAAAGCGCATCAAAGAGGCCAATGTCGAAACCCGCTGGAGCGGCGCGACGATTCCGGGTGCGCCGAGCGACCCGTTGCCAACCGACCCGAGCTGGGCCGGTGGTACGCTCTACACAGACGTGCGCACCCTGAATACGCCCGACAGCGTCGAGCAGGTTTGGCGCCGGGTCGAGGCAATCGGCGGCGAACACGGCTACTCGACCGCGACCTGGGCCTGGGAGCTGCGCGGCCTT
>CANGNR010000112.1 GCA_947455385.1 Microbacteriaceae bacterium | reverse complement strand
GACGGGCTCGAGGGCGCCATCCATGACCTGGTCGAGGTTGTAGGCCTTGTAGCCAGTGCGGTGATCGGCGATGCGGTTCTCAGGAAAGTTGTAGGTGCGGATGCGCTCGCTGCGGTCGACGGTGCGAACCTGCGACTTGCGGGCTGCGCTCTGCTCGGCCTCGATGGCCTCCTGCTGGGCTGCGAGAATGCGGGCGCGAAGAACGCGCATGGCGGCCTCGCGGTTTTGCAGCTGCGACTTTTCGTTCTGCATGGCCACCGTTATGCCGGTTGGCAAGTGGGTGATGCGAACCGCCGAGTCGGTGGTGTTGACCGACTGACCACCAGGGCCAGACGAACGATAGACGTCGATGCGCAGATCGTTCTGGCTGATCTCGACCTCTTCTGGCTCGTCTACCTCAGGAAACACGAGCACGCCCGCGGCCGAGGTGTGAATGCGACCCTGGGTTTCGGTGACCGGCACGCGCTGAACGCGGTGCACGCCACCCTCGTACTTCAGGTGCGCCCAGACTCCCTGCGAGGGGTCGGTGGTGTTGGCCTTGATGGCCACCTGAACGTCTTTGAAACCGCCGAGGTCAGACTCGTTCTTGTCGAGCACCTCGATCTTCCAACCCTTCGAGTTGGCGTACTGCAGGTACATGCGAAACAGGTCGGCAGCGAACAGCGCAGACTCTGCGCCACCCTCGCCGGCCTTGATTTCCATGATTACGTCACGGCCGTCATCCGGGTCGCGAGGAATCAGCAGTCGGCGCAACTTTTCGGTTGCGGCAACCAGCGACTCTTCGAGGGCTGGAACCTCATCGGCAAACGCTTCATCCTCTTTGGCGAGCTCTTTTGCTGCCTTGAGGTCGTCGGTCAGCTGCAGCACGCCGTTGTAGGCGGCCACAATCGAGCTCAACTCGGCGTAGCGTCGGTTCAGCTTCTTAGCTAGCGCTGGATTGGCGTGAACCGAGGCGTCAGAGAGCTGCGTCTGCAGGGCCTGGTGTTCAGCCAGCAGCGGCTGGACTGAATCAAGCATTTACTCTCCGTCTTGGCCAGAAGGAACCGGCATCGACTTCTGAACCATCATCAAGAACTCGACGTTGCTCTTGGTCTCTTTGAGACGGTTGAGCACGAGCTCGAGTGCCTGCTGCTGCTCGAGGCCGGCGAGTGCACGACGGAGCTTCCAGATGATCTTGGTCTCGTCGGCGCCCATGAGCATCTCTTCGCGACGGGTGCCCGAGGCGTTGACGTCGACGGCCGGGAAGATGCGCTTGTCGGCCAGCTGACGCGAGAGGCGAAGCTCCATGTTTCCGGTTCCCTTGAACTCTTCGAAGATAACCTCGTCCATCTTCGAACCGGTCTCAACGAGAGCGGTTGCCAGGATGGTGAGCGAGCCGCCATCCTCGATGTTTCGGGCAGCACCGAAGAAGCGCTTTGGCGGGTAGAGGGCCGACGAATCGACACCACCAGAGAGGATGCGGCCGGAAGCCGGGGCGCTCAGGTTGTAGGCGCGCCCGAGTCGAGTGATCGAGTCGAGCAGCACTACGACGTCGTGACCAAGCTCAACCAGGCGCTTGGCGCGCTCGATGGCGAGCTCAGCAACCGTGGTGTGGTCTTCGGCAGGGCGGTCGAAGGTCGAGGCGATGACCTCACCCTTGACGGTGCGCTGCATGTCGGTAACTTCTTCTGGGCGCTCGTCGACGAGCACGACCATGAGGTGAACCTCTGGGTTGTTGGTCGCGATCGAGTTGGCGATTGCCTGCAGCACGAGGGTCTTACCGGCCTTTGGAGGCGAAACGATCAGACCGCGCTGGCCCTTACCAATTGGCGCAACCAGGTCGATGATGCGGGTGCTCAGCTTGCCAGGCTCGGTCTCGAGGCGCAGGCGGGTCTGCGGGTAGAGCGGGGTTAGCTTGCCGAACTCGACGCGGTTGGCAGCCTGCTCTAGGGTAAGGCCGTTAACCGAGTCGATGCGCACGATGGCGTTGAACTTCTGGCGTCCCTGGCCCTCGCCCTCGCGTGGCTGGCGAATCGCGCCGACCACTGCGTCACCCTTGCGCAGGTTGTACTTCTTAACCTGGCCGAGCGAAACGTAAACGTCGTTCGGGCCTGGCAGGTAGCCGGTGGTGCGAACGAAGGCGTAGTTCTCGAGAACGTCGAGGATTCCGGCGACCTGAACCAGCACGTCGTCTGGCGAGATCTCTGGCTCGATCTCGTCGCGGTCGTTGCCGCCAACGCGGTTTCCGCCACGACGGTCGCGATCACGGTAGCGGTTGCGGTTGCGGTTGCGCGAGTTACCGCCACGGCGGTCGTCGTCGAAGTCACGGTCGCGGTCACGGTTGCCACCGTTGTTGCCGTTGTTGTTCTGGCGGCGTTCCTGCTGCTCGCCCGAACCCGACTCGCCGTTTGACTCGCTTGAGCTCTCGCCGTTCGAGTTTGAGTTGTTGTTGCGGTTTTGGCCGCGGTTACGGTTGCGGTTCTGGCCGCCGTTGCCACCGTTGCCGTTGCCGTTACCCTCTGGCTTGTCGCCGGCCGGTGCCGAGTTTGACTCGCCGCCCGAGTTCGAGGCCTCAGCGGCGCCCTCGCTCGATGCTGCCGCGCGGTTGCGCGAGCGTGCTGGACGCTCGGCTGGAGCGCTGTCGCCCGAGCCTGCGTTGCTGTTGGTTTCTGCTGGTGCACCCGCGGCCACGTCTGCGACTACGCGACGGCTGCGGCGGGCTGGCTGGGCGTTCTCAGCCTTTGGGGTGTCTTGGATTTCATCCATGTGAAATGACTCTTTCTTGGTTTTTCTAGCAACCGAGTACTTTTTGAGGTGGTTGCCTAGACGCGGTTTATCGAGATTGACTTGCCGCGAGGAATCGCTAGATCTGCGAGATTCACCAAACCGCCGAATCGAATATGTTCGATGGCTACTAGTTTTGGTGCACTGCCACTGTAGCACCTTTGAAGTCGACAGCCAATAGCAACGCGCGCCACTGTGGATAATGCTCGGCGGCCAGTTTCGCGGCCTCGATGCGCTCTGCTGGGTCGCTTGCCAAAACCAACACGGATGGGCCTGCGCCCGATACGACCGCCGCGTGCCCGTTGGCGCGCATCAGGCGAATCAACGCGTCGGTCTCTGGCATGGCTGCCGCCCGGTAGTCCTGGTGCAGTCGGTCTTCGGTTGCCGAGAGCAGCAGCTCTGGGCTCTGGGTCAAAGCGGCGATCAGCAGTGCCGAGCGCGAAACGTTGAACACCGCGTCGTCGTGCGGCACCGAGTCTGGCTGCAGCGAGCGAGCCAGCGCGGTCGACATCTTGTGGCTAGGCACGAGCTCGAGCGGCGAAACGCCGCGGTGCACGAAGAGCTTCTTGTGGTGCGGGCCAGACTCGTCTTCCCACGCGATGGTCAGGCCGCCAAACAGGGCCGGCGCAACGTTGTCTGGGTGACCCTCGAGCTCGGTGGCGAGTTCGAGCAGG
>CANGNR010000111.1 GCA_947455385.1 Microbacteriaceae bacterium | reverse complement strand
TCGATTGGGCTCATCGAGCGAAGGTCGATAACCTCGAGGCTCGTACCCTCCTCGGCTGCGATCTGCGCTGCCTGGAGTGCAACCTGAACCATCGGACCATAGGTCGCGATTGTGACATCCTTGCCTTCGTGCAGCACGCGCGCGTCGTGAAGACCCTGCGGCGCCTCGTCGAGGTTCACGGGGCCCTTCTGCCAATAGCGGCGCTTTGGCTCGAAGAACAGCACTGGGTCGCGCGACTTGATTGCCTGCTGAATCATCCAGTAGGCGTCGTTCGGGTTGCTCGGGCTGACCACTCGTAGGCCCGGGGTGTGGGCAAAGTATGCCTCGGGGCTCTCGCTGTGGTGCTCGACCGCGCCGATGCCGCCGCCGTAAGGCACGCGAATCACAACCGGCATCTCAAGGAATCCCTCGGATCGGTTCTGCAACCTGGCGAGCTGCGATGTGATCTGGTCGAATGCCGGAAAGATAAAGCCGTCGAACTGAATCTCGGCGACGGGACGGTAGCCGCGCATGGCCAGACCGATTGCGGTGCCGACGATGCCCGACTCGGCGATTGGCGAGTTAAAGATGCGCGAGTCACCGAATTCTTTGTGCAGGCCCTCGGTTACGCGAAAAACACCACCGAGTTGGGCGACGTCCTCGCCAAAAAGCAGCACCTTTGGGTCGTCGAGCATTGCCTTGCGCAGGCCCGCGTTGATCGCCTTGGCGATCGCCATTTCTGCAAAGTTGCTCATCAGTGGGCACCGCCTTCGCCAAACGAGGCCTCGTATGCCTTGAGCCAAGCCAGCTGCTCTTGCATGCTCGGATGTGGTTCTGAGTAGACGTGGTTGAACATGTTCTCAACCGGTGGGTTGCCCAGGGCAAATGTCGCGGCACGAATCTCTTCGGCTAGCTTCTCGCCGGCCTCGGCCACCTCGTCGAAGAACGACTGGCCGATTCCCTGGCGGCGCAAGAACTTCTCGAAGCGAATCAGAGGGTCGCGAGCCTTCCAGTACTCGACCTCGGCGTCTTCGCGATACTTGGTCGGGTCGTCTGAGGTGGTGTGCGCACCGACGCGGTAGGTCAGAGCCTCGATCATGAATGGGCCAGCCCCCGCGCGGGCGTCATCCATGTGCTTTGCGGTTACCGCGTATGAGGCGAGCACGTCGTTGCCGTCGATGCGGATGCCTGGAACGCCGAATCCCGAGCCGCGCAAATAAAGCGGAACCTTGGTCTGGCTTTCGACCGGCGACGAGATTGCCCACTGGTTGTTCTGGCAGAAGAAGACGATTGGCGCGTGGTGGGTCGCGGCAAAGAGGAACGACTCTGAGACGTCGCCCTCGGCGGTTGCACCATCGCCGAAGTAGGAGATGACGGCTAGGTCTTCATCCTTGTTGCCGGTTGCGACCTTGCCGTCGAACTTGACGCCCATGGCGTAGCCGGTGGCGTGCAGCACCTGCGTACCGAGCACGATCGCATAAAGGTGAAAGCGCGTCTCTTCGGGGTTCCAGCCGCCGTGGTTGACGCCGCGGAGCATCTTGAGAATCGACATCAACTCGATGCCGTGGGTAATTGCTACGCCGTGTTCGCGGTAGCTAGGAAAGATGTGGTCGTTGTGGCCGACGCCGTAGCCCGAGCCGATCTGGGCTGCCTCTTGGCCGACAGCCGGAATCCAGAGACCGAGCTGGCCCTGGCGCTGCAGCGCGGTTGCCTCGTTGTCGAAGCGGCGGCAGCGAGCCATGTCGCGATAAAACTTGAGGTAGTCGGCCTCGGTCAGACGGTCGATGTATTCGCCATAGGCTTCGTAGCCGCGAGGCACGCCGAATTCGCCTTCTGGCGTAAGAAGTTGCACCATTGGCACATTCGAGTCTGCTGGGGTCACGCTCTCTAATTTAGTTGGCGAAAGGCAGAATAGAGACATGAAGCGATTTCTGGTTGGAACCGTAATAAACGCCGCCGGTCTATGGATCATCTCCTGGCTCGTGCCTGCGATTCACTTGAACTCCTATTTCGGCAGCGAAACCTGGCAGGTTGCGCTGTCTTACCTCGCCGTTGCGGCGGTCTTTGGCCTCGTTCAGGCAATCATCGCGCCTGTCATTAAGGTGCTCGCCTTCCCTATCTACATCCTCACTTTTGGTTTGATCTCGTTCGTCATCAACGGGGCTTTGCTTCTTCTGGTGGCTTGGATCTCGAGCAGTTTCGGCACCAGTGTCTTAACCATCGACGGTTTCACGACCACGGGGCTGAGCATTCAGTCGATGTGGTGGGCAATCGTCGGTGCGGTCATTATGAGCATCTTCTCCTTCATTGCCCGCGGGCTGTTCAAGGCCCTGCGCATTCTCTAAGCGCCGCAGGCGCTCGCGAAATTTCGCGATTTTCACTTGCGCGTAATTTCAAAGATCTGGGAATCGCACCCGTCTCCAGCGGCGAGCGCTCCGTCGATTACCCCGCGGATGCGCGCGACTCCCGAGTCTGTTAGGTCGTCAACCTGCCTAGCGGTATCTAGGTAAGCGCCGAGCTCGTGCGACTCGATTGCCGCGTGGCCGGCGCCGACTGGATAATCGCGCTGCACAGTTGCCCAGTCTCTGGTCATCGGGTTCGTTTGCCCGCTCAGCGCCGGAATCATGTCGTTGGTGTGCTCGATAGCCAAGACGGGCACCTGGTTGGGTAACTTTATGTGCCCGATAGGCGCGCCGAGGGTGACGAGGCCCGCAACCTCAAAGTTGGGCTTGGCAGAGATCAGATTTGCCGCAGCCATACCTCCCTGCGAGTAGGCAACGAACAAGACGCGGTCTTTCGAGCCGATGCCCGACGAGCTGATTGCCTGCTGCAAGCCTCGATCGATGGCGGCCTGCCCATCGTCGGCAAAAGAGTGCACCGCCGAGTTAAGGTCGAAGGCATTTTTCTTGCCGCCGAGCGCAAAACTCTCGGTTCCCGGCACATAGATAACGAACGTTCGACCATTCGCCCCGTCGAATCGGTCGACTCGGATGGCTGGTCGGCCGACCCCCGCTGTGTCATAAAGTCGGGCCGTTAGGCCCGCGATATTTTTCGGAATTTTGTTATTCGGCATCGCAGGCTCTTTGGTGACCTGAATGCCGGTTTCGACGCCGAGCTTGAGCAGGTGCTCACGACCGAGCAGCCAGTTGCCCAGATCGCGGGCATTTTTGGCGGGGTCGTGGCCATCGCCGGTGCCAAAGAGCAACGGGCCGGCGTTAATCAGCCCGCGGGTCAACTGGGTTGCTGCCCTGCCATTTAGAAACTGGCCAACGCCGAGGGCTATCAGCCCGCCGGTCAAGACCTGGTTGGCCAGTTTCGAGCGAAGCAGGGCTCGTAACCAAGGCTGGTCGTCGAGCACCGTTTCGAGTGCCTTTAGGTGCACCGCAAGGCGAGCATCCTCACTAAGAAACCCCTGAGCCGCCGTCTCACAAGCCCACTCGAGTGCCGCCAATCGCGCCGCGATGCTCGGGTAGTGAGAAACAAACTGCAG
>CANGNR010000110.1 GCA_947455385.1 Microbacteriaceae bacterium | reverse complement strand
CCCGAGTTGAGTCGCAGGCGCACCGAGGTGCCCTTGATCGAGTCGATAAACGGGATGGTCTGCTCGGTGGTTAGGTCGCCGCCGGGCTGGGGGCCAAAGCCGCCAAAGCCACCGCGACCGCCGCCGCCAAACAGGTTGGCGAAGATGTCTTCGGCACCGCCGAAGCCGCCTGCACCGCCGGGGAATCCGCCTGGGAATCCGGCACCACCCGGGCCACCGGTGAATCTCGCACCGCCGCCCATCGCGCGCACGGCGTCATATTCCTTGCGCTGCTCTGCGTCTGAGAGCACCGAGTAGGCCTCGCTGATCTCTTTGAACTTGGCCTCCGCGGCCGCATCGCCCGGGTTTACGTCCGGGTGATGCTGACGCGAAAGCTTGCGGTAGACCTTCTTAAGCTCGGCGTCAGAGACATCTTTTGAGACGCCAAGAATCTTGTAGAAGTCCTTGTCGAACCAGTCCTGACTTGCCATGCCTTACCCTTCTGCCGGAATGAATACGGCAACCATCGCTGGTCGCAGTAGCCGGTCTCCTAGAAAGTAGCCTGGGCTGACGACATCGGCGATGGTGTTTTCCACAACATCAGCGGATGGCGTCTGCACGAGTGCGTTGTGCTTTTCGGGGTCGAACTTGTCGCCCTTGGCTCCGAACTGCTTGAGGTCGAACTTGTCGCCGGCGACTCGCAGCTTGTTGAGCACGGCGAGGAACGGCGAACCTTCGAGGTCGCCGTGAGCCTCGGCGAGCGCTAGGTCATCGAGCGCCGGCAGCAGGGCTCGCAGCACCTCTGCGATCGCGTTGTTGCGGGCAACATCGCGGTCGCGTTCGACGCGGGCCTTGTAGTTGACGAACTCCGCCTGAAGGCGTTGCAAGTCAGCCAAGAGTTCTGCCTCTTTGCTAATCGGCCCGGTCGCGTCGACGAGGTCGGCGAGCTCTGCGTCAAGTTCGGTCTCGGCGGTCGGTGCCCGATCTTCGCTTGCCGCAGCCTGGCTCTCGGCCGAGGCAGCAGCCTCGACCGATTCGCCTTCTGGCTGCTCGTTCTGGGTTTCGTCGGCCATTACTTGCTCTCGTCGCCTTCTTCGTCAACGACCTCTGCGTCAACGACGTCTTCGCCGCTAGCATCTGCTGCCGCTTCGCCCTCGGCTGGAGCTGCGGCGTAGATTGCCTCGCCCAGCTTCGACTGCGATTCGACGAGCTTGTCGAAGCCAGTCTTTACTGCCTCGAAGTCTTCGCCCGCGAGGGCGGTCTTCAGCGCGTCGACGTCGGCCTGCACGCTCGACTTGACGTCTTCTGGCAGCTTCTCGTCGTTGTCCTTGATCAGCTTCTCGGTCTGGTAGACCAACTGCTCGGCCGAGTTGCGGGTCTCTTGCTCTTCACGACGCTTCTTGTCTTCGGCGGCGTGCTCTTCGGCCTCGCGAACCATGCGCTCGATGTCATCCTTTGGCAGCGAAGAGCCACCGGTGATGGTCATCGACTGCTCCTTGCCGGTGCCCTTGTCTTTGGCAGACACGTGCACGATGCCGTTTGCGTCGATGTCGAAGGTGACCTCGATCTGCGGGATGCCACGAGGGGCAGGCGCGATGCCTGTCAGCTCGAAGTTGCCAAGCGACTTGTTGTCGCGGGTGAACTCGCGCTCACCCTGAAAGACCTGGATGCTCACCGAAGGCTGGTTGTCGTCAGCGGTGGTGAAGGTCTCTGAACGCTTGGTCGGAATCGCGGTGTTGCGCTCGATCAGCTTGGTCATGATGCCACCCTTGGTCTCGATGCCGAGCGAGAGCGGGGTCACGTCGATTAGCAGAACGTCTTTGCGCTCGCCCTTCAGCACGCCGGCCTGAAGCGATGCACCAACGGCAACAACCTCATCGGGGTTGACGCCCTTGTTTGGCTCCTTGCCACCGGTCAGCGACTTCACGAGCTCGGTGACTGCTGGCATGCGGGTCGATCCACCGACGAGCACGACGTGTGCGATGTCGGCAACCTTGACGCCGGCTTCTTTGATTACGTCGTTGAACGGCTTCTTGGTGCGCTCGAGCAGGTCAGCGGTGAGCTGTTCGAACTGAGCGCGGGTGATGGTCTCATCCAGGTTGGCTGGGCCTTCGGCGGTCAGCGACAGGTAAGGCAGCTGAACGGTGGTCTGCATCGACTGCGAGAGTTCCTTCTTGGCCTGCTCTGCGGCTTCCTTCAGACGCTGAAGCGCGATCTTGTCGGTCGAGACGTCGACGCCGGTGGTCTCCTTGAACTTCTTCGCGAGGTGCTCGACGAGACGCTGGTCCCAGTCGTCTCCACCGAGGCGGTTGTCACCCGAGGTTGCGCGAACCTGAATGGTCGAGAAGTCTTCATCCTTGCCGACTTCGAGCAGCGAGACGTCGAAGGTTCCACCACCGAGGTCGAATACCAGGATGAGCTCGTCTTCGCGACCCTTGTCGAGGCCGTATGCGAGTGCGGCCGCGGTTGGCTCGTTGATGATGCGCAGCACGTTGAGGCCGGCGATCTCACCGGCATCCTTGGTTGCCTGGCGCTCGGCGTCGTTGAAGTATGCCGGCACGGTGATGACCGCGTCGGTCACTGGCTCGCCGAGGTAGGTCTCTGCATCGCGCTTGAGCTTGCCCAGGATTCGGGCCGAGATCTCTTGCGGGGTGTACTTCTTGCCATCTACGTCGAAGGTCCAGTTGGTGCCCATGTGACGCTTGACCGACGAGATGGTGCGGTCAACGTTGGTGACGGCCTGACGCTTTGCGGTCTCGCCGACGAGAATTTCGCCATCCTTGGTAAAAGCCACCACGGATGGGGTGGTGCGAAAGCCCTCTGCGTTAGCGATAACGGTGGGCTCGCCGCCTTCTAGCACCGAAACGGCGCTGTTGGTGGTGCCGAGGTCAATACCTACTGCACGTGCCATATTTGTTCTCCTTTATTGGGTCCTGTTGGATCCGGTTTTTTCTTCTGGGCTCGCCCTCGCTTTTGCGAACTTGAGCCTCGTTGACTCAAGTTTCACACGACCGCCCGACATTGTCAAGAATTTTCGTCAAAAGTTGAGCAAAGTACGCTCAACTTGGCTTTTCGTGGATGTCGCGCGGATTCCGAGGGCTCGCCGCTAATCTGAAGCCATGACCACTAGCAACGAAGCTAAGCCAAACCGTCGGGCCACACTCTCTTGGGCGCTCTGGGACTGGGCAGAACAGCCGTATCCCACGATCATTCAGACATTCATCTTTGCGACTTACATCACGTCGTCATCGTTCGGCGACCCCGACACCATTACCTCGCAGCTCGGCATCGCCGGCGGCATAGCGGGACTCATCGTTGCCCTAACGGCCCCGGTCTTCGGACGACGGAGCGACGAGTCGGGTCACCGCAAGCGCTGGCTGCTGGTCAACTCTGGCCTCCTGATTGCGATCATGGTCGCCTCCTATTTCGTGGCCCCGAGCCCGAGCTTCTTGCTCCTTGGCCTCGTGCTCTATGCGCTGGGTTCTGTCGTTCAAGAGACCGCGTTCATCAACTACTACGCGATGCTCAAGCAGGTTAGCCACGAAGGCAACGTTGG
>CANGNR010000109.1 GCA_947455385.1 Microbacteriaceae bacterium | reverse complement strand
GCGACCAACAACGAGCTCGGTGCGGGCATGCAGGTGGCGCTCAAGGACCTCGAGATTCGAGGCGCCGGCAACCTACTCGGCGGCGAGCAGTCTGGCCACATCGCTGGCGTTGGTTTCGATCTTTACCTGAGGATGATCGGCGAGGCCGTCGCTGAGTTCCGCGGCGAAAAGCAAGACTCGCCAGCCGAGCTCAAGCTCGAACTGCCGGTGGATGCGCACATTCCGGCGGCATACGTCGATAGCGAGCGTCTGCGTCTCGAGGCATATCACAAGCTCTCTGCGGCTAGCGGCGAGTCTGGCTCGCGATCGCAGCTCGACGGCATCCTCGCCGAACTCGAAGACCGCTACGGCAAGGCGCCGCAGTCGGTGCGCAACCTGATCGACGTGACCGAGCTGCGCCAGCAGGCGAACCGACTCGGCCTCAAAGAGCTGATGTTGCTCGGTGCTCAGGCGCGCCTGCACCCTGTGAGCCTCACCGAAGGTCAGCAGGTTGGCCTGAGCCACCTGCTGCCGGGCATGAAGTACCTGCAGTCGAACTCGCTGCTGACGGTGCCAGCGCCAAAGGGCTCAGACGGCGAACCGCTTCGCGACCGTGCCGTCATCGACTGGGCTTGGCAACTGCTCGCCACCGTCTTTCGCGAATAGCCCAGCGCCGTCTGGCAGACTCGTTGCATGACCAAACTCGAAGAGCTCATCGCGGTTGCCCACCAGCTTCGGGCGCCCGGCGGATGCCCTTGGGACGCCGAGCAGACCCACGATTCGCTGATTCAGTATCTCGTCGAAGAGAGCTACGAGCTGATTGACGCCATCGAGACCAAGAACCGCGACGAGGTTTTAGAAGAGCTCGGTGACGTGCTCTACCAGGTGATTTTTCACGCCGACCTGGCCTCCAACGGAACCCTTGGCGAGCCATTCGACCTCGAGGATGTTGCCGCCCACATGACCGCCAAGATGGTCGGTCGCCACCCGCACGTGTTCGGCACGCCAGAGGAGATCGCGGAGCACAACGCAAAGACCGGCGACGACGTGGTTGCCAAGTGGGACGACTTCAAGAAGAAAGAGAAGCCCGAGCGCGAGAGCGTTCTCGACGGCGTGCCGATCAACATGCCTGCCCTGGCCCTCGCCAGCAAGGTCATGGGCAAGGCCGAAAAGATTGGCCTTCTAGACACGGATGCGCCGGGCGCCATCCCGGTTGCCTCTGAAGATGAGCTCGGCGTGCTGCTGCTCGCGATCGTCAGTTCGGCGCGTTCTGCGGGGCTGGATGCAGAGCGAGCACTTCGCGGAGCCGTTCGCGACCTCATGGGTGACATCCGCAAGGCAGAAGTTTTGGCGGCGAGTGACGCTGGGATTATTGCCGAAGGCGACGCCGAATAGGCGGATAGGGCCTAGGCTCAAAGCAAGACGTGTGTGCGCACGATTACCAAAGGAAATCATGCGCCCAATCTCACGCAAATCAAACCTCGTTCGTGCCGTAGTTTTGGCGGTTGCCGTAGCGGCCTCGACACTCAGTGGCTCGGCGGCTAACGCAGACTCCACCTGGATCTCTGGCCCAAGTCTTTCGACCGTCAGCATTTCTGGCCCATCGACGGCCAAAACAAATAACGGATGGTCGGTCTCGACGCAATCGACCGAGTTCACGCTCAACTACAAGAGCTCGGCTGCCGATGCCGGCAAGTTCGCCCAGGTCAACGCTTTTGACCTCTCTGCCGGCCTTGTCGTTGCCTTCGCGTCTTCGCCTCTAGCGAGCCCAACCGGCTGTGAACAGCAGGTTTTGGCGGGCGACTCACACAGCTGCATGTTCAAGCTCGATGGCACCGGCGCGGCTGCCATCCACGTTTCTGTTTCTGGATCGAGCGTTGCATCCTCGTTTCGCTACATTCTGCTGAGCGGGCCAAACATCGCGCAGACCGACCCGGGCACGATCACCTTCACGACCCCCAAGAGCGCGGTTAAGCCGGTTCTTGCATCGGTCAAGGCCATGGCGGGTGGGGCAGCACTGCTGCGCTTTAAGCTGCTCGACGCTGCTAGGCCATCGGTGGGAGTTAAGGTCACGATTGCGCTCAAGGGCATTGGTGACAGCCTCAGTGCAACTTCTGCTACGTCGGACGCCAGCGGAATGGTTTGGGTTTACGTTGCTGACTTGAAGGGCAAGAAGGGCCTGTCGACCGTGACGGTGACCGTGCTCGGCACTCAGACCAAGGGGTCGGCCACGATTAAGTGGGTTGCTGGCAAACTGCTGGGCTAACCGAACGACCGAGGCAGCCGCAGCAATAGAGTGTCCCTATGACGTACTCGGCGAACATCCCAACTATTCGATTTTTAGGGGCGGCGGGCACTGTCACGGGCAGTCGCTTCTTGCTTGCCTGCGAAGACGTAAGTGTGATGGTCGATTGTGGGCTGTTTCAGGGGTTGAAGGAACTTCGACTCAAGAACTGGAACCCGCTGCCGATTGATCCGAGCACGGTTGACGCGGTGCTACTGACCCACGCGCACCTAGACCACTGCGGCTACCTGCCGAAGCTCGTCAAAGACGGATTCGGGGGCAAGATTCACCTAACCGAGTTCACGGCGGCGCTAGCAGGGGTGGTGCTGCTCGATTCAGCCAAGATTCAAACCGAGGATGCCGCCTGGGCTGCAAAGAAGGGCTTCTCGAAGCACACCCCTCCCAAGGCGCTCTATGAAGTGCCAGATGCCCAGCGTGCCATCGATCAGTTTGCAGTCGAAAAATTCGGCGCGCGGGTGCAGGTTGCACGTGAGACATTCGTGACCTTTCATCGCTCGGGCCACATCCTAGGTGCGGCCGTTCTCGAGG
This sequence comes from Microbacteriaceae bacterium, assembly GCA_947455385.1. Lineage (GTDB taxonomy): Bacteria > Actinomycetota > Actinomycetes > Actinomycetales > Microbacteriaceae > Rhodoluna. The sequence goes on along the minus strand of CANGNR010000109.1, from coordinate 734 downwards.
TTGAGTTCTTCGGCAAGCGGTTGATGTTCACCGGTGACCTCGGGCGCGAGGCTCATCCATTGTTGGTAAACCCAGACCACATCCCGGTCGGCCATTTCGATGCACTGGTCACAGAGTCGACCTATGGCGACCGCGAGCACGTTGTTCAGACGGTGGATTTCGAAAACGCGATAAACGAGACCATCGACACCGGTGGCTCGGTTTTGATTCCGGCATTCGCCGTCGACCGCACCGAGGTGATTTTGATTCGCCTGCGCGAGTTGATGGAGCAGGGCAAGATTCGTCACGTGCCGGTCTATGCCGATTCGCCGATGGCGCTCAAGGCTCTCGACTTCTATCGCAAGGCCATCGAAGAGGATTCCCCCGAAATTCGGGCCGATGTGGCTGCGGAGTGGAAGGGGCGCGACCCATTCGACCCTGGCACTTTGGTGCAGCTCACCACCGTTGATGAGTCCAAGACGATCAACAATCCGCCGCAACCCTGCATCATCATTTCAGCATCTGGCATGGCCACCGGCGGGCGAGTGGTGCATCACCTTCGGGCGATGCTTCCGAACCCCAAGCACACGGTCATGTTGGTTGGCTACCAGGCCATCGGCACGCGCGGGCGCTCTCTAGTTGACGGCGTGGAGTTCGTGAAGATGCACGGCGAGGAGGTGCCGGTTCGCGCTCGCATCGAGCAGATTCCTTCTTTTTCCGTGCATGCAGACTCCGATGAGCTGCTAGCTTGGCTT
>CANGNR010000108.1 GCA_947455385.1 Microbacteriaceae bacterium | reverse complement strand
TTTCGGCCGCCTCGACGGCAACCACCACGTGATTTATGAACCAGGGGATGGCGGCAAGGCCGTCAAGATGGAGGCGAAAACCATCATCGTCGCCGTTGGTGCGCACCCTCGTGAACTGCCAACCGCTAAACCAGACGGCGACCGCATTCTTACCTGGACCCAGCTCTACAACCTCACCGAACTGCCGGAGCACATGATCGTGGTCGGTTCTGGTGTGACCGGCGCCGAGTTTGCCTCGGCCTATCGCGGTCTGGGCTGCCAGGTGACCCTGATTTCGAGCCGCGACACCGTGCTGCCGAGCGAAGACCTCGACGCAGCCAAGCTCATCGAAGACGTGTTTCGCCGCAAGGGCATGCAGGTGCTCAATAAGAGCCGTGCCGACAAGGTGGTCAACACCGGCAGCGGCGTCGAGGTCACCCTCGCGGATGGTCGCGTCATCGAGGGATCGCACTGCCTCATGGCGGTCGGTTCGATTCCTAACACCGAGGGCCTGGGGCTCGAGGAGGCCGGTGTGGTGCTGACCGAGACCGGTCACGTTGCGGTCAACAAGGTTGCCCGCACCTCGCGTGCCAACGTCTATGCCGTTGGAGACTGCACCAACTTCTTGCCGCTCGCCTCGGTGAGCGCGATGCAGGGCCGCACCGCGGTCTTTCACACGATGGGTGACATCGCCCGCCCGACCCAGCTGCGCAACGTCGCATCCAACGTTTTCACCCAGCCAGAGATCGCCTCGGTCGGTTGGTCGCAGCAGGCAATCGAGGATGGCCTGACCAACGGCCACATCTATAAGGTCGAGCTCGAGTTGAACCCGCGCGCAAAGATGCAGGGCATCAGCGACGGATTCATCAAGCTCTTCTGCTCGACCGGTGGCACGGTTGTCGGTGGCGTGGTTGTGGCGCCGAAGGCATCCGAGTTGATCTACCCGATCGCGATTGCGGTTGAGAATCGCCTGACCGTCGACCAGATCGCGAGCACGTTTGCGGTCTATCCGTCGCTCTCGGCATCGATCGCAGACGCGGCACGCGCGCTGCACATCACCAACATTTAGTAGCGCGCCAACATTTAGTCGGCGCAGCGGCGCTCGGCCGCCTCAAGATTTTTGCGAAGTTAGTCTTCGAACTCGATCAGCACGGTTCCCGCGCCAACGGTTTCGCCCACGGATGCGCCAATCGCCTTGACCACTCCGGTCTTTGGCGAAGACATCGGCTGCTCCATCTTCATGGCCTCGAGCACGATAACGGTGTCGCCAGCGTTGACGCTGTCGCCAACCGAAACGGCAATCTTCACGACGGTTGACTGCATTGGCGCGACCACGGCGTTGCCGCTAGCAGCCGAAGCCGAGCCACCACCGCGGCGCTTTGGCGCGGCACCGGCCGAGCTAGTTGCGGCGGCTGCGCCACCACCGGCGAATAGACGCTTGGGCAGCGAAACCTCGATGCGCTTGCCATCGACCTCGACGACCACCGCGTTGCGCTCTGCAGGCTCGGCACCGGCCTCGGCAACGCCCGACCACGCCTCAATGTCGTTGGTCCACTCGGTCTCTATCCAGCGCGTGTAGATGCCGAACTTGCCAACGCCGTTGTCGGTTGCCGAGCCGATGAAGGCCGGGTCGTTGACGATCTTGCGGTGAAATGGAAGCACGGTTGGCAGGCCATCGACCTGCATTTCGTCGAGCGCACGGCGGGCACGGGCCAGGGCCTCGGTGCGGTTTGCGCCGGTGACGATTAGCTTGGCGACCATCGAGTCGAACGAGCCGCTGATTTCGTCGCCCGATTCAACGCCGGTGTCGACGCGAACGCCAGGACCGCTAGGTGCCTTGAACAGCTTGACTGGGCCCGGAGCCGGCATGAAGTTGCGGCCTGCATCCTCGCCATTGATTCTGAACTCGAACGAGTGGCCGGTGATCTCTGGGTCGGCGTAGTCGAGAACGCCACCCTCGGCGAGGCGGAACTGCTCGCGAACGAGGTCGAGGCCGGTGACCTCTTCAGAGACTGGGTGCTCGACCTGGAGTCGGGTGTTGACCTCGAGAAACGAGATGGTGCCATCCTGGGCAACTAGGAATTCGCAGGTGCCGGCGCCTTGGTAGCCGACCTCTTTGAGAATCGCCTTCGATGAGCTGTAGAGGCGCTCGATCTGGTCTTCGGTTAGGAACGGAGCCGGGGCTTCTTCGACGAGCTTCTGGTGGCGACGCTGCAGCGAGCAGTCGCGGGTAGAAACGACAACGACGTTGCCGTGGGCGTCGGCGAGGCACTGGGTCTCAACGTGGCGCGGCTTCTCTAGGTACTTCTCGACGAAGCACTCGCCTCGGCCGAATGCCGCGATTGCCTCGCGGGTTGCCGACTCAAACAGCTCGGCGACTTCGTCTTTCTTGTATGCGACCTTGATGCCTCGACCGCCGCCACCGAAGGCGGCCTTGATGGCGACCGGCAGTCCGTGCTTGTTGACGAACTCGAGAACTTCTTCGGCGCCTGAGACCGGGTTGATGGTGCCCGGGGCCAGCGGTGCGCCAACCTTCTCGGCAACGTGACGGGCAGAAACCTTGTCTCCGAGGCGCTCGATGGCATCGGGGGATGGGCCGATCCAGATCAGGCCGGCGGCAATGACTGCGCGGGCGAACTCTGCGTTTTCCGCTAGGAATCCGTAGCCGGGGTGAACTGCGTTGGCGCCAGACTTCTTGGCGACGGTCATGATCTTGTCGATCACCAGGTAGGTTTCTGGGCCGGTGGTGCCGTTTAGGGCATAAGCCTCGTCGGCCATCTTGACGTGCATGGCGTCACGGTCTTGGTCTGCATAAACGGCGACGGATGCGATTCCGGCATCCTTGGCTGCGCGAATAATGCGAACGGCGATTTCGCCGCGGTTGGCAATCAAGACCTTGGTGATTTTCATACCGAAAGCCTATTCGTTAGAGCCGATGCGATTCCACAGGCTCGTGTATTCGACACCTATTCGCTTGGTGAGGTTGCGCAGGGTCGGCAGCGAAAGCCCGACAACGGTGTGCGCGTCGCCCTCGATTGACTCGAGAAAAGCGCCGCCGAGACCGTCGATGGTGAAGGCGCCGGCAACCGCGAGCGGTTCGCCGGTGGCCACATAGGCCTCGATCTCGGCGTCGCTGAGGTCGGCAAAGTTGACTGTTGCGAAACTCGCGTGGCCGGTGGCCGGCGGCACCTTGCCGGGCTGTAGGTGTCGGTTATCGATGAGCCAGTGGCCGCTGTAGAGCCGGCCGGAGCGGCCACGCATGCTCTGCCAGCGGGCGATCGCGGTCACCGGGTCGTGCGGTTTGCCGAGCGATTCGCCGTTGAGCTCGAGGCTCGAGTCGCAGCCGATGATGAGCGCGCCGGCGGCATCCGGGTGGCCAACCACAGCCTCGGCCTTAGCCTTGGCTAGCGCAAGAACCATGGTCTCGGTGTTGCCGATTGCGCCGGTCGCGGTGAGGCGCTCGACCACGGCATCTTCGTCGACGCGGCTTGGAATCACGATTGGCTCGATTCCGCCATCGCGAAGCAGGCGAAGTCGGGCGGGAGAAGTTGAGGCGAGAACCAGTCGAGTCACGCATCGAGTCTGGCACGTCTGGCACACTTGAGGGGTGAATAAAACTCCATCCTGGCTTGGCAAAGAATTCGTCGTCGACATCGAGAAGGTCGCGCACGGTGGCGTCTTTGTGGCAAGGCACGATGGGCGAGTGGTCTTTGTCTCGCACGTTCTGCC
>CANGNR010000107.1 GCA_947455385.1 Microbacteriaceae bacterium | reverse complement strand
GCCATGATGCGGTTGATTTCGAAAGGCGTGCCAGCGAACGCAAAAACCTCAGGGTAAAACTCGTTGATTGTCGGCGGCTCGAAATCGCTGCCAGACTGGGCGGCACCAAGGGCCGGGACCAGCAGGTTCAAGACGTGGCTAATCAGCGTTAACTCCTGTTACGGGGCAAGGCTAACCTTGCGGCGATTTACAGCGGGTTTTGCATCGAATTTCGGCTCGGACGCAAGGTCAAGTCTAACAACAAAAACCTGCGAAAACGAACGGATTTCGGCTTTATTCGACGACCGGAATTCGGGCTCGTAAAACGGCGAGCGAATCGATCGAGAGAGTGCCAATAATTGCCGCCACGAGGCTAAAAAACAGGGTCTTTCCGTCGAGCCAATCGGCACCCTTGAGGTTGACGATGAGCGCCATGAAGATGACGAGCTTGAGGATCCATCCGCCTAGCACCAGACCAAAGAAACCACCGAGTGGTAGGCGAGCGCCAAAGAGCACCGAAAGCGCGGTCAACGAGCTAAAGACAAAGGCGATGGCGGCGCCGATCAGCCCTCCCGCCAGGCCGGCAGTGCCCACGATGATCCAGCCGATGCCACCGCCGAGAGCCGCCACCACGAGGCTCAGCAGCGAGCCGCGAACAAGCACGCTGCGAAAAAGCTGCTGTGCCGAGCCGGCCCGAGGTGCCGAGTTTTTCTGTGTCTCGCTCAATTGACGCTCCCTGACTCGCGCTTGCGCGCCCTGATGATGGGCCAAACCGTGTAAAGCATCGCGAGCGCTCCCCCGAACCCGGTGAACAGGGCCACGTAGCGCAGACGCACAAAGAACACCAGTAGGCAGCTGAGCGCGATTACGGTCGTCCACGCATAAAAGACCAGCACCGAACCGAGGTGGCTGTGCCCAAAGTCTTGAAGCTTGTGGTGAATGTGCTTGCGGTCGGCACTAAACGGCGACTTGCCCGCGCGCAGGCGGCGAAGCACGGCGAGCGAAAAGTCGAGCAGCGGCAACACCAGAATGGCCAGCGGCAGAATCAGCGGCAGGTAGGCCGGCATCAGGCTGTGCGAGTTGGTGTCGGCAGGGTCGATCTGGCCAGTCACGGTGAGCGCGGTGGTGGCCATCAACATTCCGAGCAGCAGGGCACCCGAGTCACCCATGAAGATCTTGGCTGGGCGCCAGTTGAGCGGCAAGAAGCCGACGCACATGCCGATCACGATTGCCGAAATCAGCGATGCGATGTTGAAGTAGTCACCTGGCGAGGTCTGCTGGGCCAGGAGGTACGAGTAGCCAAAGAACACGACCGTGCCGATCAGCACGACACCAGCCACCAGCCCGTCGAGACCGTCGATAAAGTTCACCGCGTTCATCACGAGCACGGTCAAGAAAACGGTCACCACAAACGACATACCGAACGACCCGATGGTCACTCCAGCGATCGGCAGCGAGACGATGGCCACACCCTGCCACGCCAGAAGCCCAGCAACCAAAAACTGGCCAGCTAGCTTCAAGAACCAGTCGAGGTCATAAAGGTCGTCGATCACGCCCATCGCGGTGATCAGCCCGCCAGCCACGAGAATCGCGATTATGTGCTCGGGATGAACGAATATGCCGTGAAACCAACCCAGCAAACCCGAAGCCGCAACCGCGACCACCAGGCCGAGATACATCGCCACCCCGCCAAGGCGAGGGGTCGGGGTCGTGTGTGCGTCGCGATCGCGAATCGCGAGGTAGAGCTTGTATTTGTGGGCGAGCTTGAGCACGACCCAGGTGGCGCCCAGTGTGATTGCGGCGGTCAGGGCCATAACAAGAAGGTAGGCGCGCATTTAGGCGGCACCTCCCGCGGCGTCATCCTCGGGTTCGAGTAGGTCGCCGACGACATCGCGGATGGCGGCCAGGCTCAATGCTCCCGCGCGCACCACCCGAATCTTGCCGGTGGTCTCGACCTTGCCATCGACGAAAGTCTCGGCGAGGTCGGTGAGGTCAAGAATCGTAGATGCCTCGCCCTTGGGGCTCTCGCCTGCGTCTAGGTAGACATCCACCGATTCGCCGAGGTAGTCGAAGGCCTGCTGAGCGTTAGTGGCTGCGGGATGCCCAGTCAGGTTGGCGCTCGACACCGCCAGCGGGCCAACCTCCTCGAGCAGGTGCAGCGCAATCTGGTGGTCGGGCATGCGCAAGGCAACAGTGCCCTTGGTTTCGCCGAGGTCCCACTGCAGCGAGAGCTGGGCCTTGAAGATCATGGTTAGGGCGCCTGGCCAGAAGGCCTCGGCGAGCCGGCGGGCCACCTGGGGCACGTGCTCTGCGAGCGCATCCATGGTGGCAAGTTTTGGAATCAAAACTGGCGGTGGCGACTGACGGCCGCGACCCTTGGCAGCGAGCAGGGCGGCGACACCCTTGCGCGAAAAGGCGTCTGCGGCGATGCCATAGACGGTGTCGGTCGGCAGCACGACGAGGTGATTTTTGGCCAGCGCGGCCTTAGCCTGGCGCGTGCCGGCAAGAAGTTCGGCGTCAACAGAACAGTCGAAAATGCGCTGCACTCGAAGCCCCTCTGTTACCTAACCGCGGTTACCGAACGATGTCTGCCGGTCAAATCGCTGTGCGCGCTGACCTGGCGCCACCCATCAGCCAATAGTAGTTGACGCACCTGTTCAGACTGAGAGTCGGCGTGCTCGACAACCAGGATTCCACCCGGGTGAAGCAGTTCTTGGCCGCGGCGACTGATCACGTGCATCGCATCCATGCCGTCTTCGCCGCCATAGAGCGCCATGGCCGGGTCGTGCAGGCGCACCTCGATGTCGCGCGGAATCGCCTCGTTAGGAATGTACGGCGGGTTCGAGATTACGAGCGTTGCCTGTCCGTTGAGTTCGGTGAGGGCATCGGCAAAGTCACCCTCGACGAGCGTGGCGTTGGGCAGCGCGGCCGCCTCGAAGTTGGCTCGCGTAAAGGGCAGGGCCTCGGCCGACTTCTCGACCGCAAAGACTCTTGCGTTGCTTACCTCGGATGCGATGGCGAGCGCGATGGCGCCCGAGCCGGTGCCGAGGTCGATGGCGATCGGTTCTGGGTTTGCCTGAAAACGAAGGGCGTCGATTGCAAGCTGTGCGACAGACTCTGTCTCCGGCCTCGGGGTGAATACTCCCTTGCCGACATTGAGAGTGAGATTGCGAAAGTAGGCAACCCCGGTGATGTGCTGAAGCGGTTCGCGAGAGGCTCTGCGCTTGGCGATGGCCTCGATGAGCTCGAGCTCATCGGCCTCGAGTTCGCGGTCAAGATAGGTTGCCGCCTGAAGCTCTCCCCTGCTCATGCCGAGCACGTGCCCGACAATCAGGTCGGCGTCGACTCCAGGGGTTTCGATTCCCGCTTGGTCAAACTCGGCGGCGAGCCGCTCGAGCAGGCCACGCAGATTCATGGCCGCGTGCCTACTCTTTGCCGCTCAGCGCGGCTAGGCGTGCCTCTTCGTCAACCTGAATCGCGGCCTGCACGACGGGCTCGAGGGCGCCATCCATGACCTGGTCGAGGTTGTAGGCCTTGTAGCCAGTGCGGTGATCGGCGATGCGGTTCTCAGGAAAGTTGTAGGTGCGGATGCGCTCGCTGCGGTCGACGGTGCGAACCTGCGACTTGCGGGCAGCACTCTGCTCGGCCTCGATGGCCTCCTGCTGGGCTGCGAGAATGCGGGCGCGAAGAACGCGCATGGCGGCCTCGCGGTTTTGCAGCTGCGACTTTTCGTTCTGCATGGCCACCGTTATGCCGGTTGGCAAG
>CANGNR010000106.1 GCA_947455385.1 Microbacteriaceae bacterium | reverse complement strand
TAAGTCAAAGCTCACTGGCATCGCGCCGAGCCAGATCACTGACACCTTTGGTTCAGATGCCTTCCGTTATTACTTCATGAAGGCCATCGCCTTCGGTCAAGACGGCTCGTTCTCGTGGGAAGACCTCGCAGCGCGCTACCAGGCCGAGCTCGCAAACGGTTTTGGCAACCTCGCTTCTCGCGTGATCGCCATGATCAAGCGCTACTTTGACGGCGAAATCGCCATCGGCTCAGAAGTTCGCGTGGCCGATGCCAACATCCAGCTGGTTGCCAACGATGCGATCGCAAAGGCAGATGCCGCCATCGAAGACGTGGCCATAAACGAGGCCATCGCATCGATCTGGACCTTGGTTGACGCGCTGAACAACTACATCACCGAACAAGAGCCTTGGGCGCTAGCCAAGGATGAAACCAAACGCGACCGCCTGGCGTCGGTGCTCTATACGACCGTCGAGGGGCTTCGCACCTTGGCCGTCGCTCTGGCGCCGATCGTTCCGAAGGCAACCCAGAAACTCTGGGATGCCCTCACCGCAGGTTCGCTCGGTGCGCTTGCCGACCAGCCACTCGCCGATGCCGCCCGATGGGGTCAGCTCGCCGCTGGCACCAAGGTCGGCGACCTCGACATTCTCTTTCCGCGCATCGAAACCGAAGCTTCAGCCGAAGGCAAGTAATCGTGTCTGACGCCTCGCACATCGAGCCGCACGCGCGCCATAGACGAACATCCGAGTCGTCTGGAATGCGTCGAGACCTGCGCTACCCCGACGTGCCAGAGCCGCTAGAGGTTGGCACCTACGACAATCACACTCACCTCGACATCGCCGACGGCGAAGAGGCCATTGACTATCACGAACACCTCGAGTTGGCCCGAGAGGCGGGCATGCTCGGCGCGGTTCAGGTGGGCGTCACCCTCGAAACCTCGCGCTGGTCGGCTGCCCTTGCGGCTCGCGAGTCGATGCTTCTGGCTGCGGTTGCTCTGCATCCAAACGAGGCGCCGGTCTATGAGAGCGAATCGGCGCTCGACGAGGCCCTTGCCGAGATTGACGCGTTGGCCAAGCAGCCGAGGGTGCGAGCGATCGGTGAGACCGGCCTCGATTTCTTCAGAACCGAGGGCGAGCGTGCGCTCGAACTACAGCAATATTCGTTCGAGCAGCACATCCGCATTGCCAAAGAAAACGGGCTCGCGCTGCAGATTCACGACCGGGAGGCGCACGCCGAGGTGGTTGCGACTCTAAAGCGGGTCGGTGCTCCCGAGCGCGTGGTGTTTCACTGCTATTCGGGCGACCTCGAACTCGCCCAGATTTGTGCCGAAAACGGTTGGTACATGTCCTTCGCCGGCAACATCACCATCAAACGCAACAAACACCTGCGCGATTCGCTGGCGTTCGCGCCAAAAGAACTCATCCTGGTTGAAACGGATGCCCCGTTCTTGACCCCAGAGCCGTTTCGTGGGCGCCCCAACGCGCCATACCTCGTGCCAATCACGGTGCGCTTTATGGCGGGCATTCGCGATGTCGGGGTCAACGAACTCGCGGCGCAACTCACGGCCAACACCGAGGCCGTGTACGGTTCTTGGGCAGAGGGGCTCTAGTGGTTGACCTTCTGGGAGCGGTGGATGTGCGCGAGCTTGCCGCAAGGCTCGACGTGATGCCCACCAAAAAACTAGGACAAAACTTTGTCACCGACCCGAACACCATTCGTCGGATCGTCGCCGCCGCCAAACTGACGGGCACAGAGACCGTTGTCGAGATCGGGCCCGGTCTGGGGTCGCTGACCCTCGGCTTGCTCGAGGTGGCCCGCAAGGTTATTGCAGTCGAGATCGACCCCAAGATGGCGGCCGCGCTTGAGGCTACGATCGCTACGCGAGCGGCCGGCAAAGACTTCACTCTGATTCACCAGGATGCCCTACAGATCGAAACGCTGCCAGATGCGCCAGACGCGCTGGTGGCGAACCTGCCATACAACATCTCGGTGCCAGTGCTTCTGCACTTTCTCGAGACCTTCGAGTCGTTGCGCTTCGGGCTCGTGCTCGTGCAGGCCGAGGTTGCTCACCGGCTGGCCGCGCAGCCTGGTTCAAAGGTTTATGGCGTGCCGAGCGCGAAGTTGGCCTGGTATGCCGAATCTGCGTTGGCCGGCAATGTCTCGCGCAACATCTTCTGGCCCGTGCCAAACGTCGACTCAGCGCTGTGTTACTTTGCCAAGCGCGCCAAACCTTTGGGTGACGAGCAACTTCGCCTCGCCACCTTTGCGGTGATCGATGCCGCCTTCTCGCAGCGCCGCAAGACGCTGCGCCAGGCGCTCGCTAGCTGGGCGGGTTCGCCAGACTCGGCCGAGCGCCTGCTTCGGGCGGCTGGCATCGATCCTCAGGCTCGTGGCGAGGCCCTCGCGGTTGAGCAGTTTGTGGCAATAGCTCGCGCCGACCTGGCCGAAAAGGCGGCGGCATGATCTTTCAAAGCCAACAGGTGCCCGCCGGTTTCGGCTCGGTCGGTGCTGGGCTCGGCTCGCCATCCTTGTTGCTGAAAACCCGCAAGTTCTTCGATGCCGACCTGGCTCGCGTGTACCTGGTGCTGCAAGACATCGAGTCATGGCCCGACGTGGAGCGGCCGCGCCTCGTGAATTTGAAGCACGAAGAGTTGCTCACATTCGCCTTCGAAGACCTCACGAGGGCCACTCTCACGTTCTCTTCTGTGTTCGGTGGCAAGCAGTTGGTCAGCCTCCAGCACGAGGCTATTCTCGACGCCGAAGGATCCCGGCACTGGGCCGAATATTGGACCGCAGTGCTAACTGCTACCTCGGTGCGACTCGGCTCCGAAGACATCGTGGTTGCAAGTGCCCCGGGCAAGATCAACCTCTACTTTGGTGTCGGCTCTCTGCGCGCCGATGGCTACCACGATGTGGCTAGCGTCTATCAGGCAGTGGATATTCGCGAAACAGTAATCGTTAACGCCAGCTCGGAGTGGAAGATCTCGGTCGAGGGCTCGCTTTCGCCAGCGCAACTGGCTGCGGTGCCCACCGGCCCAGAAAACCTCGTGGTCAGGGCCGCCGGAGCCGTCGCCAAGGCCGCCAAACTGACCAACCACCTGCCAGCCGAGTTTGATATCGAAAAGCGCGTTCCGGTTGCCGGCGGAATGGGTGGCGGATCCGCCGACGCCGCAGCAACGCTGGTTGCCATCAACGACCTGTGGTGCACCGCACTCAACGAGCAACAGTTGCACGAGGCGGCTGGCCAACTGGGTGCTGATGTTCCGTTCGCACTTCTCGGCGGCACGGCGGTTGGCCTGGGCAAGGGCGAGCAGCTCGAAATCGTGCCGAGCGCAGAACTCAACTGGGTGCTGGTCACGAGCGATGCCGGTCTCTCGACCCCAGAGGTTTTTGCGCGGCTCGATGAGATTCGGGCGCAGCGTGGGATCGACGTTAGAGACCTGCCGAGCCCCGAAGTTTCTTGTGTACTTCTCGAGGCTCTCGCGGCCGGAAACCCCTTTGACGTCGCCGAGCACTTGCTCAACGACCTCCAAGAGGCGGCAATAAGTTTGCGCCCAGAGTTAGGTGAGATCATTGACGCCGGCATCGGGGCAGGGGCGCTCGCTGGCCTGGTTTCGGGGTCTGGCCCGACGGTTGCCTTCTTGGCCGCAAGCACCGAGGCCGCCGCCGCATTGGCTCGGGCGCTTGCCGCAACGGGCCTCAACCCGATTCAAACCGTCGGCCCGGCCGCGGGCGCAAGGCTCGAGAACTAGTGGCTCACCTGCTTGGGGCCGAGGCCGTTCACCTCGAGTTTCCGACCAAGACGGTC
>CANGNR010000105.1 GCA_947455385.1 Microbacteriaceae bacterium | reverse complement strand
TCCCATCAGTACCATTCGTGCCATCAGTACCATTCGTACCGTCAGTACCATTCGTCCCATCAGTACCATTCGTGCCATCAGTACCATTCGTACCGTCAGTACCATTCGTCCCATCAGTACCATTCGTGCCATCAGTACCATTTGTACCGTTCGTACCGTTCGTACCGTCGACACCATTAGCACCGGTGGCACCCTGCGCGCCAACGGGCCCCATTGGGCCAGTGGCTCCGGTCAGTCCATTAACGCCGTCTACTCCATTGGTGCCGTCTGCTCCATTCGAGCCACTCTCACCGTTTGTGCCATTCAGCCCATTTGAACCAGGGGAACCGGACTCCCCTTGCGGACCCTGCGGTCCGGTTGCGCCAGACAAGCCGATCAACCCTTGGGCTCCTGTTTCACCCGTGGCTCCGTCTTGCCCGTTGGCGCCGTTAGTGCCGTTTGTTCCGTTGGTTCCGTCAGCACCTGGTGCGCCAGCGGGCCCTGCAGGCCCGGCGGGTCCCACGAGGCCCAAAGACCCAATAACGCCAACAGGGCCAGTTAGGCCTTTATCGCTGAGATCTGGGGTGGATGTGCCGCCCTGAGGGCCGATTGCGACTTGGACGGGACCGGTTGGTCCAGTCACGCCCGTCGGCAGTGCCACAACGGGCGAAAAACCTGTGAATGCCAAGAAAAACGAGGTCGTCAAAATGATCAGACCCGACATACTCGCCGCGCTGATTACAGCCCCCCGAGGCGTGTCGTCGTATTCCCGCACTAGTGAACCGTATCGGATAAACCCTCCTCACCGAGGGGTTTTCTCATTATTGTAAGGAAGTGGCTAACCCTGATTCGATTGCGGCGACAACTTCCGGGGCATCCGGTTTTGTCGTTGGGCGAAAACGCTTGACGCTGCCGTCGGGCAGAAGCAGAAACTTTTCGAAGTTCCAGAGCACAGGGCCGCCGAGACCAGAGTCATCCTTGCTTTTCACTAGCTCTTTATAAACGTCGTGACGGCCGCGACCATTGACCTTGACCTTCTCGGTCATGGCAAACGTCACGCCCCAGGTGGCACTGCAGTACTCGCCGATGGCATCGTTCGTGGCCAACTCCTGAAAGAACTGGTTCGAGGGAAACCCGACGACGCGAAAACCCTGATCGGCGTACTTCTTCTGCAGCGCCTCAAGCGCTTCGTATTGCGGGGTGAGGCCGCAGCGCGATGCAACATTCACCACGAGGGTGACCTTGCCGGCCAACTCGCCAAACTTCTTGCGCTCGCCGTTGAGCATTGTCACTTCGATGTCTTTAACGTCCATATCGCCACTATAAGTCGCACTCTTCGCCATTCACTCCCAGTTTTCAACAACGATTTAGGCAACCCTTATTCACGGCTCTCAGGCAACGGGCGTAGTCTGCGACTATCAGACGTTTCAAATCTGAAACCGAAGAGATTAGGAGGACCTCGTGAAGGTTCAAAGAAGAGTCGTAGTAGTCACGGGAGCCGGAAGCGGCATGGGTCGAGAGTTGACCCTCGAGTTGGTGCGTCGTGGCGCCAAGGTAGCCGCGGTCGACATGCGTGCAGAGACCCTCGCCGAGACGGTCAAACTTGTTGCTGCCCTAAACGGGCAGGTCGAGTCGTTCATCCTGGATGTGTCAGACGCTGCCGCCGTTGCCGCTCTGCCGGCCAAGGTTAAAGAACGCCTTGGCGATGCAGACATCCTGATTAATAACGCTGGCATCATTCAGAAGTTCGTGCCAATCAACGACCTGAGCATCGAGGATGCCGCTCACGTGATGAACGTGAACTTCTTTGGCCCGCTGACCCTCATCAAGGCTTTTCTGCCAGGCCTGTTGAACCGCCCCGAGGCGCACATTCTTAACGTGTCATCGATGGGCGCCTACGCACCGGTGCCTGGCCAAAGCGTATACGGCGCATCTAAGGCGGCAATCAAATTGCTGACCGAGGGGCTGCGCTCCGAGCTGCTCAAAACCAAGGTAGGTGTCACGGTGGTATTTCCTGGTGCGATCGCGACAAACATCGCTGCCAACTCAGGAATGGGCGACATGACCATCGACTCAGACTCGGCCAAGGCAATGAAGACCACCTCGGCGCCAACCGCAGCCCGAGCAATGGTCGACGCGATCGAAAACAACACTCCGCGCATCACCATCGGCTCAGACGCAAAGATGATGGACAGACTCTCGCGCCTGAACCCCGTGATGGCGGCAAACATCATCTATAAGCAGATGGCTTCACTGCTCAAATAGCAACTCAGCGTTTCATAGCCACAGCCAAGACTTAGGCTGTGGCTATGAACTTTAAAGAGACCTTTGGCCAAATCGGCTTCGGCTGCATGAAGGCATCCTTCAACATGGATGCAACCAACCGCGAATCGACCATCGACGCGATCCACACCGCGCTCGACAATGGCGTCAAGTTCTTCGACACCGCAGACATCTATGCCCCGAGTTGGAACAGTTTTGGTCACAACGAGATCTTGGTGGCCGAGACCCTGCGAACCTACAACGGCAACAAGGATGGTGTCATCGTTGCTACGAAGGGCGGCATCACTCGCAAGCCCGGTGAGGTTTGGGGCCGCAACGCGTCGCTCGACTACCTACTTCGCGCAGCCGAAGCCTCGGCCGGCCGACTCGGTGTCTCTCAGATCGACGTTTGGCAGCATCACAGGCTCGACCCGAGCCTCCGCTTCGAGCACCAGCTCGAGAACCTGGCCGGCCTGCAGCAGCGCGGAATTACAAAGCACATTGGCGTGAGCAATTACAGCGCGAAGCAGTTGCGGCGCGCCGTTGAAGTGCTCGGCGAGGTCGTATCGGTGCAGAACCAGCTCAACCCGGTCTATCGCCAAGAACTCGATGTGCTCGAGGTCTGCGAAGAACTCGGCGTGGTTTACCTGCCGTGGTCGCCGATGAAGGGTGTCGCAGAGACTGCGGTCCTTGCCGAGATCGGCGCCGAGGTTGGTGCTTCTCCATATGCCGTGGCCGTCGCCTGGTTGCACTCGCTCTCTCCACAGATGCTAGTGATGCCCGGCGTCACAAGGTCGGCCAGTGTGCTGGATGCGCTCGCGGGCATCGAGCTCGAGTTGTCGGCAGATCAGTTGGCGCGCATCGAGGCTGAACTGCCAGAGACCCGCCCCATGGATGCCGAACTGTTGGGCGACCTACCGCCCGAGTAGAGCGGCGGGCCCACCGCAGGCGGCATCCGTGTTTTGGAACAATTGATTTGCAAAGCAAGTTGGCTCGCTTAGGAGGAACCATGAAAAACAACACGATGGCGATGCTTGCGCTTATAGCTCTGGTTGCCGCACCCGCATCCTTGGTTGGCTACATCGACCCAAAGACCTGCCCGATTCAGGCAGAAGACGTATTCGCCACTTGCCAACAGGCTGCCGACCAGCACATCTGGGGCTTCTGGATCTTCGCCCTGTTTGGCGTTGGCACGTTCGCGATCTCGTTCATCCGCCGCCGTTTTGCATCGCGCAAGCGCAACGACTAACTGCGAGAATGAGGGCATGACTCTCATCTCGGTTCCGAACACAGATCTTCAGGTTTCGCACGTCGGTTTTGGCGGAAATGTCTTTGGCTGGACGGCCGATGAGCCGACATCGCACCGACTGATCAGCGAGTTTCTTGACCTTGGCGGCAACTTTGTTGACACCGCCGACGTCTATTCGGCCTGGAAGCCCGGCAACCAAGGCGGCGAGAGCGAGTCGATTATTGGCCGCTGGATTGCCAAGACCAAGCGTCGAGACGAACTGGTGATTGCCACCAAGGTGGCCATGCTCGAGACCAGGCCGGGCCTATCGGCGGACAACATCGCTGCTGCCGTCGACGATTCGCTGCGACGCCTAAACACCGATCACATCGACATCTATTAC
>CANGNR010000104.1 GCA_947455385.1 Microbacteriaceae bacterium | reverse complement strand
GACCTCGGCCTTGACGTGATAGCTAGCTCCACCCGCGATGGCCTGGGTCTGGTTGGCGCCACAGCCGCTGTCGCTCGAACGCACACGAACCCAGGGCGATGGGTTGCTATTCCGAGCCACACTTGGGTCAAGTTTGATGATGGCGTCGGTGTCTTTGCTTCGGTCACATTGCTTAGATGTCCAGATTGTCTCGGCCCCGCTGGTGATTGTGAAGAACTGCACAGCTGAACCGGCGTTGAAAGTACACGCAACCCGACCGGTGTTAGTGAGTGTGAACCAAAGCTTGGGGTTCACCCCCGGCGCGAAACTGCTGAACGCGGTTTTTCCGTCTCCGATGACGGCATTCACGGTCACCACGCCCGGTGCGCAGGCCGCAACCGCGCCACTGGCTTCGGCTGATGGCGACGCTGATTGGCTGGTCGAAGGCGTCGAACCGCCCGGGTTGAACAGATGACCCACCCAACCGAAGACCGCGCTGATTAGTGAGATGAGCAACCAAACCACCAGCACGAGAACAACAAGTGCGCCGATGCGTCTGCGCATGAATATCTTGCGACGTTGTTCTGGAGTTAGTTTGCGTTGCTGAGCCATGTTTTAAGGCTACGCAAGAGGTCGGCTAGATGACCTTAAGCATCCTCGTGTTGCCTAGTGTGTTGGCCTTAACTCGGGCCAAATCGAGAAACTCGGCCACGCCATCGTCGGTTGACTGCGCCATTTCGTTGAAGGTTTCTTCGTCCACCGGAATGTCGCTGATGGCCTCGAAGCCGTGCTTGGCAAAGAAATCGACCTCAAAGGTGAGGCAGAAAACCCGCTTTAGTCCCAGCGATGTCGCGCGCTCGATCAGTGCCGCAACAATTGCGTGGCCGATTCCGCGACCGCGCGCGCTTTCGGCAACCACGAGTGAGCGCACTTCGCCAAGGTCTTCCCACATGATGTGCAATGCGCCGGCGCCGACCACGGTTCCAGACTCATCGACGGCAACCAAGAACTCTTGCACACGCTCGAACAGGCCAACTAGTTGGTGGTGCAAGAGAACGTTGCTTGCCTCGAGCGGCGCGCGCATCGCAGCTATGGCGCGAACGTCTGAGGTTTGCGCCTGCCGAATAGTGATGCCGTTGGACATTCCTAAAGTTTAGGCGGTGATGGCCGCTTCGACTTTGGCTTCGAACGTGAACTCGTTGCCATCGAAGTCGACATCCACGTGTGAGCCGGTTGGCATCTCGCCGTGCATGATCTTCTCGCTCAGGCGGTCTTCGATTTCGCGCTGAACCGCGCGACGCAGTGGACGCGCGCCCAGGGCCGGGTCGAAGCCGAGCGTGATGAGACGCTCCTTGGCTGCCTGGCTGACCTTGATGGTGATGTTTCGCTCCTCGAGGCGACGACCGAGGCGTGCCACGAACAGGTCAACGATCTGAAGCAGTTCGGCCTGGTTGAGCTGCGGAAAGACGATGATTTCGTCGACGCGGTTCAAGAACTCAGGCTTGAACTGCTTCTTCAGCTCTTCGTTGACCTTGCCACGCATGCGCTCGTAGTCGTTGCCAGAGTCGCCCTCGAGGGCGAAGCCCATGGCGCCGCGAGCGATGTCGCGCGTGCCGAGGTTGGTGGTCATGATGATGATCGTGTTCTTGAAGTCGACGACGCGACCCTGACCATCGGTGAGGCGACCCTCTTCGAGAATCTGCAGTAGCGAGTTGAAGATGTCTGGGTGCGCCTTCTCGATCTCGTCGAACAGCACCACCGAGAACGGCTTGCGGCGAACCTTTTCGGTCAGCTGGCCACCCTCTTCGAAGCCGACGAAGCCCGGAGGGGCACCGAAGAGACGGCTTACGGTGTGCTTCTCGCCGTATTCGCTCATGTCGAGCGAGATCAGAGCGCCTTCGTCGTCAAACAGGAACTCGGCGAGCGCCTTGGCCAGCTCGGTCTTGCCCACGCCGGTTGGGCCGGCAAAGATGAACGAACCGGATGGACGGTTTGGGTCTTTAAGACCGGCGCGCTGGCGACGAATCGACTTCGAGATCGCCTTGATGGCGTCGTCCTGGCCAATGACGCGCTTGTGCAGCTCGTCTTCCATAAAGATGAGCTTGGCGCTCTCTTCTTCGGTGAGCTTGAAAACCGGGATGCCGGTTGCCTGCGCAAGTACCTCTGCGATCAGGCCTTCATCCACGACGCCGGTGGCGGCAACGTTGCCCGAACGGAACTGCTTCTCGAGCTTGACGCGCTCGATGCCCAGCTTCTTTTCTTCGTCGCGCTTAGAGGCGGCGAGCTCGAAGTCTTGGTCTTCGATTGCCTTCTCTTTTGCCACGCGAACGGCGGCAATCTGGTCTTCGATCTCACGCAGTTCTGGCGGCGACGAAAGAATCGAGAGGCGCAGGCGAGCGCCGGCCTCGTCGATCAGGTCGATCGCCTTGTCTGGCAAGAAACGGTCGGTGATGTAGCGGTCGCTCAGGCTGGCTGCCGCGGTGAGCGCGCCATCCGTGATTGAAACCTTGTGGTGTGCCTCGTAGCGGTCGCGAAGCCCCTTCAAGATATTGATGGCCATCGGCAGGGTCGGCTCGGCGACGTTCACCGACTGGAATCGGCGGGCAAGGGCGGCATCCTTTTCGAAGTGCTTGCGGTATTCGTCGAGGGTGGTCGCACCGATGGTCTGCAGCTCGCCGCGGGCCAGCAGCGGCTTGAGAATCGAGGCGGCGTCGATTGCTCCCTCGGCGGCACCGGCGCCGACCAGGGTGTGAATCTCGTCGATGAAGGTGATGATGTCGCCGCGTGTGCGAATCTCCTTGGTGACCTTCTTGAGGCGCTCTTCGAAGTCACCGCGGTAGCGCGAACCGGCGATCAGCGAGCCCATGTCTAGGGTGTAGAGCTGCTTGCCCTTGAGGGTCTCTGGCACGTTGCCGGCAACGATCGCCTGGGCCAGGCCCTCGACGACGGCGGTCTTGCCGACGCCAGGCTCACCGATGAGCACCGGGTTGTTCTTTGAACGACGCGAAAGAATCTGCATAACGCGCTCAATCTCGCGCTCGCGACCGATAACCGGGTCGAGCTTGCCATCGGCGGCCGCCTGAGTCAGGTTGCGACCAAACTGGTCGAGAATCGTCGAGCCCTTTTGTGGGGCATTGGTCTCGCCGCCAACCGCAACGGTCTCTTTGCCCTGAAAACCAGAGAGCAACTGGATGACCTGCTGGCGCACCTTGTTGGTGTCTGCGCCGAGCTTGGTGAGCACCTGGGCCGCAACGCCCTCGCCCTCGCGAATCAGGCCGAGCAGCAGGTGCTCGGTGCCAATGTATGAGTGACCAAGCTGCAGAGCCTCGCGCAGAGAGAGCTCGAGCACCTTCTTGGCGCGCGGAGTGAACGGAATGTGGCCGGTTGGCGCCTGCTGGCCCTGACCGATGATCTCTTGAACCTGCTCGCGCACCGCATCCAGGTTGATGCCAAGCGCCTCAAGGGCCTTGGCTGCGACGCCTTCGCCCTCGTGAATCAGGCCGAGCAGCAGGTGCTCGGTGCCGATGTAGTTGTGGTTGAGCAGCTTCGCCTCTTCTTGGGCGAGCACAACAACGCGACGGGCCTTGTCGGTGAACTTTTCGAACATTTCGTACTCCTTGTTGAACTCTGCGCAGTGTTCAATACAAGGATGCTAACTAGCGCGCACCCCGTTTATGTCGGGTGTTCGCCCTAGGCGTTAGACGTCTTTAGGTTCGGCAGCCTTGGCGGCCTTGGCAGCCTCGAGCTTTGCGCGCTCCTCGGCCTCGATCTGGCCATAGACGCGACGCTCGGTGGCGTCGGCGCGCAGGATCGAACGCATGATGACCCAGAAGACTCCGCCGACCGCCAACGGCGGAACCAACGAGAGCAGGGCATCCCAGAACGCTTGCATCGACCG
>CANGNR010000103.1 GCA_947455385.1 Microbacteriaceae bacterium | reverse complement strand
GGCCGAGCTAGCCGCCGCCGACAAATTCGATTTTCAGGTTGTCAACGCCGAGGTAGCCGAATGCGCCGCCGCTGTCGTAAACTTGATTCAGGCTTAGTCGCGCGTCTCGCGACCATCAAACGAAAGTTGCAAGCAGATGTCAGTAAAACTTGAGGGTATTGTTTCGCCCGCCATCGACCGTCTAATGGCCAAAGAAGACGACCAGCACCACAAGATGACCAAGTACGGTCTGGTGATTTTCGCATCCAAGCGCGCACGTCAGATCAACGACTACTACTCGTCGCTGCAAGACGGCAGCCTGTTCAACGTCGTAGGCCCACTGGTGGACGCAACCACCGAAGAGAAGGCCCTCACCATTGCAATGCGTGAGATCGACCAGGACAAGCTCGAGCTGCACGCAGCCACCGAATAATACCTCGGCCAAAGCCTCTGCGAAATGCTCGTAGTTCTAGGCGTCACCGGCGGAATCGCAGCCTATAAGGCAACCGCGATCATTCGCCTGCTGACCGCCGCGGGCCACCAGGTCAAGGTCGTGCCAACCCAAAACGCACTGCGTTTTATTGGCGCAACCACGCTCGAGGCACTCTCGCACCACGCGGTAGACCCAGACCTTTACACCGATGTCGAGTCGGTCAAGCATGTCGAACTCGGGCAGTCTGCCGACCTCGTAATCGTTGCCCCAGCCACCGCCAGCTTTCTAGCGCGGATGGCCTCCGGCGTTGCCGACGATCTGCTCGGCAACACCATCTTGGCAACTCGCGCCCCCGTTCTCGTTGCCCCGGCCATGCACACCGAAATGTGGCAAAACCCAGCCACGCGCGCCAATGTCGAGACCCTGCGCAAGCGTGGCATCACGGTGCTCGAGCCTGCGGTCGGCCGCCTGACCGGCGAGGACGTCGGCCCGGGGCGCCTGCCAGAACCAGAAGACATTGTTGCGGCGGCGCTAGCCCTCGCCGGCCCCGGCGACCTGCGCGGCAAGCGCATCCTGGTCACCCTCGGCGGAACCCAAGAGCCAATCGACCCGGTTCGCTACATCGGCAATCGCTCTAGCGGAAAGCAGGGTCTGGCCATCGCGCGCGAGGCTCGCCAGCGCGGGGCAGAGGTTCACGTCATCGCCGCAAACGTCGATTTCACAGATGCTTTCGCCAAGGTGACCCGCGTCGCATCCGCCGCCGACCTCGAGAAGGCCGTGCTCGCCTCGATTCACTCGAGCGACGCCCTAGTGATGTGCGCCGCAGTAGCCGACTACCGCGTCGATTCGATCAGCGACGTCAAGCTAAAGCGCGGTCACTTGGGCGAGCGTTTGCAGTTGAGTCTGGTGGCGAATCCCGACATCCTTGCTTTGGCGAATGCCACCATCAGGCGCGAGAACCTGCGCTGTGTTTCAATTGGATTTGCCGCCGAGACGAGCTCTGGCGACCAGTTGCTCAGCTATGCCAAGGGCAAACTCGAATCGAAGGGCTGCGACCTGATCGTTGCCAACGATGTTTCGGGCGGGGCGGTCTTTGGCGCCGAGGCTAACTCGGTCACGATCCTGGCCAAGGATGGCGCTCTCGCCACCGCCTCTGGGGGCAAGGCTCAGGTTGCCACTGCCGTCGTCGACGCCTTGGCAAAACTGCTCTAAGTCACCCTGCGTCAGATCTCGTCACAGGCCAACTAGCTGTCGCCGGCGCGTTTACACTTGACTAGTTATGAGCGAATTGCGACTTTTTACTTCAGAATCCGTCACCGAAGGCCACCCAGACAAGATCTGTGACCAGGTGAGCGACACCATTCTCGATGCTCTTTTGGCAGAGGACCCAAACGCTCGCGTCGCCGTCGAAACCATGGTGACCACGGGTCTCGTGCATGTCGCCGGCGAGGTGACCACCGAGGCCTACGTAGAGATTCCAGACCTGGTTCGTCGCAAAGTTCAAGAGATCGGCTACACCTCATCTGACATCGGTTTCGATGGCAAGAGCTGCGGCATCTCGGTTAGCATCGGCGCACAGTCGCTCGACATCGCACAGGGCGTCGACAGCGGCATCGAGGTTCGCGAGGGCGAGTCGGCCGACCCGCTAGATCGACAGGGCGCCGGTGACCAGGGGCTCATGTTCGGTTACGCCACCAACGAGACCAAGACCTTCATGCCAACCGCGATTCACCTCGCGCACCGGCTCAGCGAGCGCCTCGCCGAGGTTCGCAAGTCGGGCAAAATCGACTTTCTTCGCCCCGATGGCAAGACCCAGGTCACCATCGGTTTCGAGGGCGACATTCCCAAGACCATCGACACCGTGGTCGTTTCGACCCAGCACAACCCCGGCATCGACCTCGCCGACATTCGCGCCGCGGTCGCCGCGCTGGTTATCGAGCCGATCCTGGCTTCGTCGGGGCTCGAGTACGGCTCCGTTCGCCAGCTGATCAACCCGACCGGCAAATTCGTTATCGGCGGCCCGATGGGCGACGCCGGTCTCACCGGCCGAAAGATTATCGTCGACACCTACGGCGGAGCATCGCGCCACGGTGGTGGAGCATTCAGCGGCAAGGACCCATCGAAGGTTGACCGCTCGGCGGCATACGCAATGCGCTGGGTGGCCAAGAACGTGGTAGCCGCCGGTCTGGCCGATCGCGCCGAGGTTCAGGTTGCCTACGCAATCGGCAAGGCTCAGCCGGTTGGTCTCTATGTCGAGACCTTTGGCACCAACAAGGTCGCCAACTCGGCGATCGAAAAGGCCATCAAGGATGTCTTCGATCTTCGCCCCAAGGCGATCATCGATTCGCTGCAGTTGCTTCGCCCGATCTATGCGACAACCGCTACCTACGGCCACTTCGGCCGCGAACTCGAGAACTTCACATGGGAGCGCCTCGACAAGGTTGGCGACCTGAAGTCGGCCGTCGGACTCTAGCCATATGCCTAAGGCACTGTTCGCCCAGGTAGCAATCGAGTCGGCACTGCCGCAACTCGATCGCTACTTTGACTACGCGGTGCCGGCCGAGCTTCAAGAGACCATCCGATTCGGCCAGCGCGTGCGGGTGCCATTCGGCAGAGCCAAGGCGCTTCAAGATGCCATCGTGGTCGGGCTCAGCGATTCCATCAACTACGTCGGCAAGGTCGGCGAGATTGCCGAGCTAGTCTCTGCAGCCTCGGTCTTGACCCAAGAAGTGCTCAACCTCTGCAGGGCTGTGGCCGACCGCCAGGCAGCGACCCTTGCCGACGTCCTCACTCATGCGATTCCATCGCGGTCGGTGGCCGTCGAAAAGCGCTGGCTTGCCACGTCAGACGAAGCCTCGAGCGAGCAGGCATCCGAGACCAGCCACCTGGCGGCCTTGGTTGAACAACTCGGTGCTCCGCCAAGCTCAGCCCCGCGAGTTCACCAACTGGTCGAGCCTAGGTCGGCAACCGCGGCCGGCTCGAACGCCCCCATCTGGGTGCTCGAGATAGCCAGAGTCGCCCTCGCGCAGGTCGCAGCAGGCAAGAGCGCAATTGTCGTCGTGCCGGACTTTCGCGACCAGAAACTGGTGCGCTCATACCTGTCGGCCATAGGCCTCAACGATTTTTTGCGTGACTACACCGCCGACCAGACAAAGTCGGCAAAGTACTCGGCCTTTTTGTCGGCCCTTTCGCAACCCACCAGCATCGTTTTGGGTTCTCGGTCGGCCGTTTTTGCGCCGGTCAAAAACCTCGGGGCGATCGTCATCTGGGATGACGGCGACCGGAGCCTGCAAGACCAGGGGTCACCATACGCGCACGCCCGAGAGATAGCCCTGATTCGCCAAAGCCACACGGAATGCCGTCTGGTTTTGCTGGCCCACTCAATCAGCGCCGAGGCGCAAAGACTCATCGAGATTGGATACTTTGAGGCGGTTAAGCGCGACTTCGCGAAGCCCAAACTGGCCGTGAGTGACGGCGAACTGCGAGTCGACTCGCT
>CANGNR010000102.1 GCA_947455385.1 Microbacteriaceae bacterium | reverse complement strand
TGCCCCAGATGTCGAGCAAGACATCACGGTGGAGGTGCTCAGCGCCAAGGGCTCCGAGGCCACCGTCGCCTACCTGGGCGCCTTTGCAAAATTCCGGATGACCGGTGAGGCGCTGCTAGTGCACGGGGGCAAACTCAAGCGCGGCGACAAGCTGGCTATGCGCGTTCTCGGCTCGAAGATCACCGAGGCCTTCGGCATGGGTGGCTCAAAGATTGGAGACCTCGGCACGATCTCGTCGTTTAGCCTCACAAACTAGCCCAGCCTCACAAACTAGCCCAGCCGTGAGGGCGGCGCAGCATTACTGCGCGAGGCCTGCCAGCCAAGTCGTCGCTCGACCACCGCGATCTTGGCCCGTTGAGAAACGGTGAGTGCCGCGCCAAACACATCCTTGAGAATTTCGAGCAGTCCGCGCGCGGCCGAGTCTAAGTCCTTTTGCAGGGCTTCTTCGATTCGGGCCGCAAACTGTGGATAACGCAGCTCGAAGCGCCTAAACGGGTTCAACGAATCCACAGATTTTCCGCTGGCATCTGCCGACTCGATGGTTTGTGAGATTATCGAGAGCAAATTGCTCACGATGTAGCTGCGAATAAACTGCCCGGCCATTAGAGTCTCGCCGCGGCGGGCCCTGCCGACGCCGATGATGATCAGCTCAAGCATCAACTCGAACTCACGCTCGACGGCTCGCGGCTTGGGCGCTGGACGCGCGGCGATGGCCGCCATCCGTGCGGTTATGTCTTGTTTGTCGACGGGCACCGAATAGTCGGTCACCGCCGCCAACTCGAGTTCGGCATCTTCGAAGACTGCAAATTCCAGGATGTGCCCGTTCGCATAAGCAACCTTGAGCCCGTGGTCGGTTTCGCGAGTCGCCATGGCGATGTCGTCAAAGTTCGGCAGCCAGGACAGATCCTTGCGGTGCTTCTCACCGGTGCCGGGTTTGACGATCAGAAAAAAGTCGTGGTCCGACCACTCGTCGGCTCGCTCGAGGGCCGCGGTCGACCCCAGAAAAGTGAGCCCGATGCAGTCGTCGAGCGACCGAGCGTTGGATTCGAGTTGGGTGCTGAATGCCAAAAAGGCTTCGCGAGAGTGCTCTGCGTTCATGCCTCAAATCTAAGCGGTAACCTTGAGGCATGCTTATGTCAGACCGCGATATCCGCGCCGAAATCGAGTCGGGCCGAATCGGCCTAGAGCCACTCGAGATGGACCTTCTTCAGCCTTCGAGTTTTGACGTGCGCCTCGACCGTTTCTTCAGACTGTTTGACAACCACAAATACGCATACATCGACCCGGCCGAAGATCAGAGCGACCTCACCCAGCTCATCGAGGTTCCCGCCGACGAGCCCTTCATTCTGCACCCCGGCGAGTTTGTTCTTGGCTCGACCTTTGAGTTCGTGGCACTGCCAGACGACATCGCGGCCCGACTCGAGGGTAAGTCGTCGCTTGGCCGCCTCGGTCTGCTCACCCACTCGACTGCCGGCTTCGTTGACCCAGGATTCAAGGGCCACGTGACCCTAGAGCTCGCAAACGTCTCGAACCTGCCGATCAAACTTTGGCCTGGCATGAAGGTCGGCCAGCTCTGCTTCTTCAAGCTCACCAGCCCGAGCGAAAACCCATACGGTTCGGCCAAGTACGGCAGCCGCTACCAGGGTCAGCGCGGCCCAACGGCATCACGCTCATTCATGAACTTTTATCGCACCAACGTGGGCGACGCCCCGCTCAACTAGTTAGCGCCGAGCCATCAACCAGTTGGCTCTGCTCTTGCAACTATCCGTGCGTAATGAACTTGGCTGCGAGCGTTAGGCCATCGAAAGTCGCGATGACGGCGTCGCTGCCCGGGGCATTGCCCTGAATCGGAAACTCGTGAACTCCCGGCCAAGTGCAGTACACGCTCGAGTTCTTCGAGGCAACAGCCTGGCAGGTGACATCCTTGAAGCCGCTCGCGCGAGACTTCGCCGAGGTCTTCATTCCGAGTGCCGACTTAGTGAAGGTCTGCCAACCCTTGAGTGTGGCGGCGTTGTTCTTCAGAACTGGATCCTTGGTGCCAAAGACCGACAAGAACGGGCGATGTGCAGTGGGGTGGCAGGTCTTGACCCAGGCTGCGGTCGCACCAGTGGTCTTGTCTTTGACCGGCCACTGACCCGCGAATGCGGCAAAGCCGCCATACAGTGGGCCCTCGAAGCAGGCCGAGCGATAAACCAGGTCGGCGCCAGTGCCAAAGCCGACCAAGAAGGTGTTGGCCCTAGTGACCTTGGCGTTTTGCTGGGCAAAAATCGTGATGCGGCGCACCTGCTGCAGGTCGTCGGCCTTGCCGGTGTAGATGTTTTTTGGCGAAGTCACGCAGGCGATGTTGACCTTGGCCGCGGCGGCGAACGCCTCGGCGTTGGTTGCGGCACAAAAGGCGGCCGCGTTCTCGCCATCGTCGTGCAGCAGAATCCAGAGTTGCTTGGCTCCCGGCGTCTTGGTCAGGTGATAGATCCAAACCGGCGCATACGAGTCGGCGGCCTGAGCTGGCGAGCTTGCCGCGAAGGCCCCAATCATCACCAACGAGGATGCGGCCAGCGCAGCCAGAGCTCGACGAACGTTGCGAATCACGGGAACCTCCAATGTAAAGACTGCGTCTAGTTTAAGCGCGCCGCCTGAGAGCGAGGTGTTACTTTTTGTGCCTTAGGCGTCGTGCGCCATGACCGGGCGAGGGTGAACGCGCAAGAGATAGACGAGGCCGACCAAGAGCACCAGCACGATGCCGATGATTCCATAGATTGAGGCTCCCTCGATGCCGGCGGCCGTCGCTGCCGAAACAGCGAGGGCGAACAGCGTTGGGCTCAAGAACGAGGCAGCTCGGCCGGTGGTCTGGTACATGCCAAACACCTCGCCCTCGCGGCCAGCTGGCGTGAACCGAGCCACAAAGGTTCGACTCGAGGCCTGAGCCGGACCAACGAAGAGGCAGAGGATCAGACCGAAGATCCAATAGATGATTTGACCCTCGCTGTGCAGCACGAAAACCGAGGTGCCGGCAATCAGCAGCCCAACGAGCGAAACCACGATGGTGTTCTTGGTGCCGATGCGATCGTCAAAGTAGCCACCCAGGGCGGCTCCGATGCCCGCGACGATGTTGGCCGCGATTCCAAAGAAAATAACCTCGGTCTTGCTGAAGCCAAACGAAACGGTTCCAAGGATGGCGCCAAACGTGAAGACGCCGGCGAGACCATCGCGATAGATCGCCGACGCAATCAAGAACTTGAAGGTATCTGGGGAGGTCTTGGCGAGGCGAGCGAACTGTGCAATCGTTGCCTTATAGGAGGCGGCGATCGATTCGCGCTTGATGCTTAACTTGGCCGGCACCTCCGGCACAAACAGGGCCAGCGGAATCGTGAAGACCAGCATCCAGGCAGCGGCGAACAAGAACAGCACACGATAGTTGAGCGCGTCTGTCAGCGGCACATTGAACCAGGTTGCCGTGGGCGGCTCCGCCTGAGCGGGCAGCACCCAGCCGACGAGCGAGATGAGTAGCAGGATGATTCCGCCGACGTAGCCGAGGCCCCAGGCGAAGCCAGAGATCCGACCGACGTTGCCTTCGTGGCTAACCTGCTTGAGCATCGCGTAGTAGTTGATGAACGCGGTCTCTTGAACCACCGATCCAAGCGCATAGAGGACGAGGCCAAAGAGCAAGAAGCTCGGGCTCGGGGCCACGAAATAGGAGGCGACCATGATCGCAATCAGGAGCCCAGAGTTGACCAGCAGCCAGCGCTTGCGGTGACCCGACTCGTCGCTCCGGCGCCCGAAGACCGGGGCCGTTAGGGCGACGATGAGTCCGGCTATGCCGCCGGCGATGCCGAGCTGCGAGGTAATGGTGTCGGGGTCGCCGAACGATGACGACGTGATGTAAGTCGCAAAGATGAATGTCTGAATGATCGTGGGATACGGCTGTTCTGCCCAGTCCCAG
>CANGNR010000101.1 GCA_947455385.1 Microbacteriaceae bacterium | reverse complement strand
GTAGAGCGGGGTGCCGGTCTTGGTTGCGCCGGTGCGAGGGTCTTTCCACTCGATCTCACCGGTGGCCAGGCCCTCGAAGTTCTTAACGGTCTTGGGTGCGTGGTCGCCAAAAAGGTTGATCTTGATGGCGCCGTGGTTGGTGTGCAGCGTAGCTACTGAAGTGTGTAGGGTCATGCATACATTCTCGCATGGCACACTAGAGCAGTGGTTTCGGGTTCGCTAACAAGGAACATCGGCGAGATGCTGGTGTCGGCCGAGCACGGGCGCACAACACAGATCGACGCAGACAAGGTGTCGCGCGGGGCTTACTTCACCACGGATGCCGCCTGGCTCAACGAGCCGGTCGAGGGCTTCTTGCGAGCGGCACTTGCGGCCAAGGGTGGCCGGGTGCTCGACCCGTTTGCCGGCGATGGCCACCTGCTCGCACTGGTGGAGTCTCGGCTCGGCGCCACCACGGCGGGGCTCGACATTGCCGGTGGCCGCTGGCCGACAAACGACTCGCTGCTGAGTCTGCCAGCCGAGGCCCGCGATGCCGTGATTGTCACCAACCCGCCGTATCTCGCAAACCATTCGGCATCGCGCAAGGGCGTGGCCAGCCTCGCCGCCGAATACTTTGCCGCGAGCGCTCAAGACAACCTCTACAAGATTGCCCTCGACCGCTGCCTCGAGGCCAGCGACTTTGTGGTCGCGGTGATTCCCGAGACCTTCTTGCTCTCGGGCTACCCCGCCGATCGCCTGGTGCTCGCGAGTGTGATCGAGTCGCCGCTCTTCGCAGACACGGATGCGCCCGCGCTAGTGGCCTGTTTCGGCCCAGTCGGTCAGCCTGCCGCCCAGAACATCCTGCTCGGCAGCGAGCCCATCGCTACCCTGCCCGAACTGCAGCGGATTCGCTCGGTCAACGCCGAACGGCCCGGGCGTGACGCCATCCACTTCAACGTGCCGACCGGGCGAATCGGGCTTCGCGCCGTCGATGCCGCCGATGCCGAGACTCCGATCCGCTTTTATTTGGCGGCCGACTTCGACTACCCCGCCAGCAAGGTGCGCCACTCGAGCCGCCTGATGACCTACCTCGAGGTGCCCAACCTCGAACCCGCCAAACTCGGCCGCCTCGTTTCGGCAGCCAACGATATTCTCGGCGACATCCGGGCGGCATCCGGCGACCTCGTGCTCGCCCCCTTCAAGGGCAACGACAAGACAGGCAGGCGTCGCCGGCGCCTCGACTACGCACTCGCCCGCAAGATTCTCGAGCTCGCGCTGGCCTCGGTTAGTAAACTTTAGGCATCCCCTTGGTTAGGACAACCAACTAAGTGCACATCCTGATTTTTCTTGACCAGCACCCGCAGTCTCTTGGCGGCGCGCAGACTTCGGTCAACCTTCAGCGCAAGTATCTCGAGCGACTCGGCCACAAGGTAACCGTCGTCGCTCCATCCGGCGCACACGACGACAAGACCGACGAGTCGGTCATTTGCCTGCCTTCGCTGCCGCAAACCCTGAACCGCGAATACACCATGGTGCTCAACATCCAGGGCTGCGGCGAGATACTCGACAAAAAGATCAAGTCGATGCCAAAGATCGACGTCGTGCACGTGCAGGGCGACCTTTGGGGCGCCATCCTTGGAATCGGATTTGCCCGCCGCCACAACTACCCGCTGGTGACGACGACCCATTCCAATATGGAGGTCGGTTCGATCGAGTCGTTTGGCGTCACGCTCACCAAGGTCGGCATGTTTCTCTACACCCGCGCGCTGCTTAAGCACATCGGCGAGTCCAAGCGCCTCGCCAACACGAGCGCGTGGAACTACATCGGCATCGCCACCCGCAACGCCGACCTCGCGCTCGCGCCATCTGGCCACTTCGCCAAGCTGCTGAAGAGCAATGGCGTGAACACCCCGCTGAGCATCATGCGAAACGGCGTGGATGACGACCGCATCGACGAGGTGCTGCCCGAAATCGAGTCGCTACGCAACCCTGGCCCAGAGGTTCGGCTGATCTGGGCGGGCCGCATGCTGCCCGAGAAGCGCTTGATGCAGTTCGTCGAGGCATACAAGCTCTCTGGCGTCGATGCGATTGTCGACCTCTATGGCTGGGGTCCTGACGAAAAGAAGGCGAAGGCCTGGCTCGCCGACAACAACCTGAGCGACCGATTCGTGTTTCACGGGGTCGCTCCGCACAGCGAAATGCTGCGCAACTACGCCAAGGCCGACGCCCTGGTGCAGACCTCGTGGGGCTTCGAGACCCAGGGCATGACCGTGTTCGAGGCCGGCGCCGTTGGCACCCCGAGCATCATCACCGACAAAAACATCGCCGACGAACTGCCAGCCGGCAGCTGTTGGGTCACCGAGTCCGCCTCAGTCGAAGACCTGGCCGTTGCCCTCAAGCGAGCGGTTGCCGACATCAAGGATGGCGACAAGCGCGGCAAGGCCCTGCAGGGTGACGAGTCTCTGCGTCAGAGCGCCCTGACCCGCAAGACCGTCAAACTCTATGAAGACGTAATCGCCAACCACTGGAGCAGACCGACCCGATGACAGACTCAGCGGCAGCGTCGCCGCAAACCAAGTTGAGCAAAAACCGCAACTTCTTGCTGTTCTGGATCGGCCAGAGCATCAGCGTGATGGGCTCGCAGATCAGCGGTCTGGCATTTCCGGTTCTTGCCGTCACCATTCTTGGCGCCACCGAATGGCAGATGGGCGTGCTCAACGCGGCAGACTCGGCGGCCTTTCTTGTGGTCGGGTTGCCGGCCGGCGCCCTGATCGACCGAATGATCAAGCGCCGAGTAATGCTCGCCGCCGATCTCGTGCGGCTGCTTTGCCTCGGGGCCATCCCCGCGTTGTATTTCACCGGGATGCTGCAGATGTGGCACCTCATCGTTCTCGGAACCATCGCGGGCATCGCAACCGTGTTCTTCGACGTCTCGTATCAGTCGTTTGTGCCGCTGATTCTCAAGGGCGAGCAGATTTCAACCGGCAACGCCAGGCTCGAGACGACATCCCAGATTTCTGGTCTAGCCGGGCCGGCCGCGGTCGGTTGGTTGCTGAGCCTCGTCAAGGCTCCGCTGATGATGGTCTTCGACGCGTTCTCGTACGGAGTCTCGGCGCTGTCGCTCGCGTTCGTCAAAAGCGAAGAGGTGCGCAAGCCGGTCGAAGAACGTGAACCCCTTCGCAAGGAGATTCGCGATGGCATCGCCTTCGTGCTCAAAGAACGCCTGATCTTTAGAATCGCCTGCACCACCTCGACCACCAACCTTTTCTCGACTGGCCTCTTCACCCTTCTGCCGCTCTACCTCCTGCGAGATCTGCACCTTTCGGTTGTTATCTATGGCTTGCTGGGGACCGCGGCCGGAATTGGCGGGTTGCTCGGTTCGCTGGCCACGCCAAAACTCACTGCGCGAATCGGCGAGGGAACCCTGATTGTTCTCTCGGCGGTGTTGAGCGGGCTCGCCCCGTTTGCCTTCGCGTCGGTCGGAGCGATCGCGCCGGCCTGGCAGGCGCCATGGCTGATGGGGGTCGAGGTACTCCAGTCGTTCTTCATCTTGACCTACAACATCACCCAGGTCTCGGCCCGTCAGCGGCTCTGCCCGCCAGAGCTTCTCGGTCGCATGAACGCATCCATCCGATTCTTCGTCTGGGGAGTCATGCCAATCAGTTCGCTGCTGTCAGGCGCAATCGCTAGCCGCATCGGCATTTTGCCGACACTGTGGATAGCCGCAACCGGCGCATCCTTGGCCTGCCTGTTTGTGGTCTTCTCTCCGCTGACTCGCATGCGCAAGCTGCCCGACGGCCCCGCCGGCACACAGCCGAGTGAGACCGAAGAGTCCCACTAAAGCAGGCCCGCCCGGCCCGCGTATTCGCGAAGTTCTTCGCGCGCACTCGGATGAGCCGCCTGCTCGATCAAGTTCTGGGCCTGCTGCCTCTCGCTGTGGCCGAAGCAATCGGCGATGCCGTTTTCGGTGACAACGTGCGAGTGCTGAAAACTCGTGACGTACTCAGAGAG
>CANGNR010000100.1 GCA_947455385.1 Microbacteriaceae bacterium | reverse complement strand
TCTATTTAGGATTGATTTATGACAGGCTTTGCTGACCTCTACGAGGTTCTCGACGGAATCGAGCTCGTTCCGAGTGGCCTGCCTCTAGTCGCGGGATTGACCGGATTCACCAACGCCGGTTCGGCCGTCACAGCCATCGCTGAGAACATCTTCGAAAACTTCGAGGCCGAGCTCATCATCAAGTTTTCTAACGACGAACTTCTCGACTATCGCTCGCGCCGGCCGGTCATGTTCTTTGACCGCGATCACATTGCAGAATACGAGCCAGCCACCCTCGGCATCTATTTGATTCGCGACGAGGTTGGCTCGCCGTTTCTATACCTGCACGGCTACGAGCCAGACTTTCGCTGGGAGGCCTTTGCCGAGGCCGTGACCCACCTGGCCGACGTGTTCGACGTGAGCTCTTTCACCTGGGTGCACAGCATTCCGTTTCCGGCACCGCACAGCAAGCCCATCGGCATCACGGTTTCGGGCAATCGCCAAGAGTTCATCGACCGATACTCCGAGTGGCGGCCGCAGACCCAGGTGCCCGGCAATGCGTTGCACCTCCTTGAGTACCGATTGGCCGCCGCCGGCGTGCCAACCACCGGCTATGTGCTGCTGGTTCCGCACTACCTCGCCGACAGCGACTATCCAGAGGCCGCGATCGCCGGTTTAGAGCGGTTGACCGCTACCACCGGGCTGGTTTTTCCTACGGATGACCTTCGCGCAGCCGCGGTCGATGTTGCGCGCAAAATCGACGAGCAGGTCGAACAGAACGCCGATTTGGCCAAGTTGGTTCAGAACCTAGAGGCCGGATACGGCAAGGATCGACTAGGTCCGGACCAAACGCCGATTGCAAAACCCGAAGAGCGCATGCCCTCGGCCGACGAGATTGCTAGCGACCTGGAGGACTATCTAGCCTCGATGCAGCGCAATCGAGACGATCAGGCCGACCAAGACTAGAGGTCGAGTTCAAGGCCAGTTAGTCGTTCTGATTCGTGGATGAGATCGGCGCAAAGACGCTCATCCAAGGCTGCCTCGTGCACGAGCGCGGCAGTCGGCGAACCCCAGAGTTCGAAGACTCCAGGGCCGAGGTAGCTGCCCGGTTCGGCAATCAGCGATTCGAGAATCGGCTTGGCTCCTCGAGCAGCACTCTGCGCCGCAAGGTACTCGCCGAATCGCACGACCTTCGAGCCATAGGCGCTCGCCCTCGCGAAACCAGGATGCGCCGCGGTCGCCGAGACAGTTGAGCCAGATGCGGCAAGACGCCGGTTTAGCTCGAGTGCGAACATCTGGTTCGCTAGCTTGCTGTTTGCGTAGGCCTGCCCCGCGGAGAGGCTGACGTTTTTCGAGGCATAGATACCCCTTGCGTCACCCCGACTGGCGACTACCGACGAAACCATCGAGATGCGTGCGCCGCTCGACAGCAGAGGCAGCGCCATTGACACCAAGGCAAAGTGCCCAAGGTGATTTACACCCATGTGCCATTCGAAGTCATCCTCGGTTGTTTTCATCGGCGACTCGATCTTGGCGCCGGCGTTGCCCACGATGGCGTCGAATCTGGCTCCCGACTGCTGCAAACGCTCGGTTGCTCTGCGGATGTCGGCCAGCGACGAGAGGTCCAGTGGCAGTATCTCGACGCGCGCCTCTTCGCTGAGTCGACGGAGGTGGCCCGCGGCCTGCCTCAACCGATCCTCGCCGCGAGCGGTGATGGTGACCGACCATCCGTCGAGAATCAAGCCCTTGGCAACCTCGAAGCCGAGTCCCGCGCTGCCACCCGTGATCAG
The DNA here is from genome assembly GCA_947455385.1 of Microbacteriaceae bacterium. Lineage (GTDB taxonomy): Bacteria > Actinomycetota > Actinomycetes > Actinomycetales > Microbacteriaceae > Rhodoluna. The sequence goes on along the minus strand of CANGNR010000100.1, from coordinate 2,357 downwards.
AGCATGTTTGGTCATGCAGTCAGAATACTTTGCGGGGTAAGCGAGAATGGTTCGATGAACAGACGAAGCATGGTCGTAGCCGGCGTTGCAGGTCTGTCATACCTCGTAACCGTGGTTCAGCGCAGCAGCCTCGGGGTCGCCGCCATCGAAGCAAGCCAACGTTTTCACACGAATGCTTCGCAGCTGGCGGCGCTATCAGTCGCGCAACTAGTGCTCTACGCGGCAATGCAGATTCCTGTCGGAGTCTTGCTCGACAGGTTCGGGGCCAAGCGTCTGCTCATTGTTGGTTCGACCGCTATGGCTGGTGGGCAGCTGCTGATCGCGTTCGCGACCGACTTTGCCCAAGCGCTCTCCGGCCGTGCGCTGGTCGGCTTTGGTGACGCTTTTACGTTCGTCACAATGCTTCGTCTGGCCAACTCCTGGTTCTCTGGAGCCCAGGCCGCCCGCGCGCAGCAGATCTTGACCAACTTTGGCCAACTTGGGCAGCTGTTGAGTGCCGTTCCATTTGCGGCGCTGCTCACAGCCGTTGGCTGGACACCCGCCTTCTCGGTGCTATCTGCCGCGTCGCTTCTGATCGCGCTGCTAGTTCTCGCAATAATCTCGGATGCGCCCGCGGGCGAGACGTCTCATCGCCTTGACAACGTTCGAGAGGTAGTGGCCGGCCTAAGGGCAAACATTCGCACTCCTGCGGTTCAACTTGGATTCTGGACCCACTTCAGTGCCCAGTCGGCCGGAACCGTCTTTGCCCTCGTTTGGGGCGTTCCATACATGGTCGAGGGCCTTGGTCTGTCGCATTCACTCGCGTCGGCGCTGTTGAGCATCCTGGTGGCCTCCAACATCTTCTATGGGCCGCTCATCGGGCAGTTTTGCGCGAAGCGACCGCAACATCGACACCGGCTGGTTATAGGCGTTGTTGTTGCCCTGATGTCGATCGTTAGCTTTCAGATTCTCTGGCCAAGCCGCATCGATCCATTAGCTCTCGGATGTTTGCTCTTTGCCCTTGGAGTCGGGGGACCGGCATCCATGATCTCCTTCGATTACTCACGCACCTTCGTGAGCAAGGCGACTCTCGGAGCGGCTAACGGGTTCATCAACGTTGGTGGCTTCATAGCCTCGAGCACGATGATGGCTTTGATCGGCGCGGCCATAGACCTGCGACAGAAGGTGGAGTGCGCGGCTGGCTCTTGCGGGCAGCTTTTTAGCCTCGACCACTTTCGAGTCGCCTTCATCTGCGAAGTCGCGGTGATTGCTTTCGGGCTGCTGATGTTCGCGCGCACCTACCGAAAACTCAAGACGTGGGAATACCTGCGAGCGACAGGCCATTTAGTAGGCGACCACTAAGTGTCGGATGCAACATTTATTGTTCATCCGTGCGATACTGGAAAAGGACCCATTCGGTTCGCAAATGAGCGAACTTGACATGGGTCTTAGTACTGCCCAAATTCGGGCGGCGACCCTGGCCGGGAGGATGCCATGTCGAAGGACAAAGCGAAAGACAACGCTGGTAAGAAGCGCGGTTTTCTATCTCACCTGCTTCACCCAGGGCACCAAGACCAAGAACTAGCTCCAGCTCAGCCGGCACCAGCTGAGTCCGCACCAAAGAAGACGAAGGCAGAAAAGACCATTCCCGCTAAAGAAATCGCTCCAAAGAAGCCCGCTGCCAAAAAAGAACCAGTAGCACCGGCCGCCGCGAAGGCGCCAGCAAAGGCTAGAGCCAAGAGCGCAAGCAAGGTGGCACCGGCCAAGGCCGAAACCAAAGCACCTGCCGCCAAAGAGCCTGCAGCCAAGACCCCTGCTAAGAAGGTCGTTGCTGCCAAGACCGAGCCAGCAAAGCCTGTCGAGGATGCCTCCGCACCTGCCACGAAGGCCCCAGCAAAGGCTCCAGCCAAGACCACTAAGAAGGCCGTAAGCGCCCAGGAGATTTCGCCAGAAGAGAAGACTCCGGCCAAGAAGGCACCGGCTAAGGCCGCCGCGAAGGCCGAGCCAAAGCCAGCTAAAGCTGCCAAGGCAAAGGCTGCCAAGCTGCCAAAGGGCATGGACGAAGAAGAGGTTCTTGACGAAGAAGAACTCGAGTCGGTTGAAGATATCGTTGCTGAAGCTACCTCGGCGTCTGCGGTCGTAGTCGAAGAAGAGGCTGTCGTCGAAGACGAGCACCATGACGACGAAGCCGAAGAAAAGATCGTCGTGCCTGAGGGCGCAATGGTTATCTCGCATCGCGAAGAAGATGACATTCCGATGCAGACGGGCACCATCACCGGAGCTACCGCAGATCCGGTCAAGGACTACCTAAAGCAGATCGGTAAGGTTGCGCTACTAAACGCCGAGCTCGAGGTCGAGCTCGCAAAGCGCATCGAAGC
>CANGNR010000099.1 GCA_947455385.1 Microbacteriaceae bacterium | reverse complement strand
CGTGGAACCACCCGAAAGAAGTAGCGTGAGCGAGACCAAAGGCCTGTTCATCACCTTCGAGGGAATCGACGGTGTTGGCAAGAGCACCCAGCTGGCTGCGCTCGAGCAGTATCTGCTCGACGCTGGGGCCAGTGTGGTGCGCACCCTCGAGCCCGGCGGCACCTCGCTCGGGCGCGAAATCCGCCAGGTCTTGTTGCACGGAGGCGATGTCGCGCCGCGAGCCGAGGCGCTGCTGTATGCCGCAGACCGCGCCCACCACGTGGCGACCGTCGTGCGACCTGCGCTCGAGAGCGGCCACGTCGTCTTGAGCGATCGCTACCTTGACTCTTCTGTCGCCTATCAGGGCGGTGGGCGCGACCTATCGGCCGACAAGATTCGCGAACTCTCACTCTGGGCCACCGGCAACCTGCTGCCTCACCTCACCGTGCTACTAGACATGGATGCAGCCAGGGCCGCTGCCCGTCGCAGCCAGACCGGAGCCGCACCAGATCGTCTCGAGCGCGAGAAAATCGACTTCTTCGAGTCGGTTCGCCAGGCGTTCTTGGCCCTCGCGGACGCCGAACCTGAGCGCTTTCTCGTCATCGACGCAGAACAGCCCAAAGACTTGCAGCAAGAACAGATTCGCGCCAGGGTCGACCAGCTTCTGGGGGCCTAGGCGTGGCCAACAGCAGCGACTTTGCCCCTGTTTGGGCCGAGCTTCGCGGCCAGCCCGAGGCCGTTGAACAACTCGCGGCAGCGGTTAGAAACAAGGATGCCGGCGTGCACCACGCGTGGCTCTTCACCGGCCCACCCGGCAGCGGGCGTTCCAACCTGGCTCACGCCTTTGCCGCCGCGCTGCTCTGCCCCGATGGCGGCTGCTCGACCTGCAAGTCCTGCGTCATGGCCGCCGCCGGAACCCACCCAGACATCGAGATTCTCGCCACCGAGCGCGTTCAAATCAGCATCCAAGAGGTTCGAGACATCGTCGCAAACTCCTACCTAGGCGGTTCGATGGGCAGCTATCGAATCCTGATTATTGAAGACGCCGATCGCATGCAAGACCACGCATCCAACGTGCTTCTAAAGTCGCTCGAGGAGCCACCTGCGAACACAATCTGGATGCTCTGCGCGCCATCTGAGGCAGACATGCTGCAGACCATTCGCTCGCGCGTTCGCAGGGTTGGGCTCAAGGTGCCCGCGATCAACGACGTTGCCGCGCTGCTGGTCGAACGAGACGGAATCGACCTCGCCACCGCCCATCGCGCCGCAGCCGAGGCTCAGAGTCACGTTGGTATGGCTCGTCGCCTTGCCACCTCGGCCGATGCCCGCAACCGCCGCCAAGATACCCTGCGACTCGCGCTCGCAATCGATACCGTCACGTCTGCCGTATTGGCCGCCGAGCGCTGGCTAGACATCGCCAAAAAAGACGCAGACGCGCTGACGAAAGAGCGCGATCTTGAGGAGCACGAGCAACTGCTTCGCACCATGGGCCTAGCCCCCGGAGACACGATTCCGCCTGGGCTTCGCACGGCGTTCAAGAACCTCGAGGAATCACAAAAACGTCGAGCCCAACGAAGCCTTCGCGACGGCATCGACCGCATCATGGTCGATTTGCTCGCTCTTTATCGCGACGTCCTGATGGTTCAACTCGACTCGAACAGCCCGCTCGTCAACGAGTTTTTGAAGCCGCAAATCGAAGCATCGGCGCGCACCTCCACCGCGGCGGCAACCATCGACAAGCTCGACGCCATCGCTCAGGCCCGCCTGCGCATTGCCTCAAACGTGCGCGACTTGCTAGCCCTCGAGGCGCTGGCTGTGCAACTAAGACAAGTTTCTAAGAAGAGATGAGCAACGTGAAAACCTCGATTCGTTCGGCAATCGCCGCCCTAGCGGTGCTCTTTTTAACCGTGGGATGCGCCCCCGCGCAATCGATCTCGCCCGCCACCGCCGGCACCGACCTGACCGCAGGTGTAGCTAGCAACCTGCTGCCGTTCTACAACCAGACCGTCAACTGGACCACCTGCAACACCACCATGAAGTGCGGCACGGTCAAGGTGCCCATGGACTGGTCGAAGCCAGAGACCGCAGCACTCAAACTTGCCGTGATCTATCACGACCCGTCAGGGGCATCCTTGGGTTCGTTGTTTATGAACCCGGGCGGCCCAGGCGGTTCGGGCTACGACTTCATTCGCGACTCGATCAGCTCGGCGGCCAGCGCTGCCGTGGTGAAGCGCTATCGCATGGTCGGCTGGGATCCTCGCGGGGTTGGCCAGAGCGACCCGGTCAAGTGCCTCAGCCCAAAGGCAACCGACAGCCTGCTCTATGACGTGAGCGGCTACCCGAGCAACAGCGCCAAAGATCTGGCCGCATCCAAGGCCTCGCAGCTCGCCTTCTTGGCCGCGTGCAAAAAGAACACCGGAACCAAGCTCGAATACGTAGACACCGTTTCTGCGTCGCGAGACATGGACATCCTCCGCGTCGTCATGGGCGAGCCCAAGCTCAACCTGCTCGGCTACTCTTACGGCACATTCCTGGGTGCAACCTACGCGGCGCTGTATCCGCAGAACGTAGGCAAGTTTGTGCTCGACGGTGCAACCGACCCAACTGTGTCTGACGAACAGCAGAGCCTCAACCAGCTCTTCGGATTCGACTCGGCGTTCAAGGCATACATCGCGCAGTGCATCGGGCAAAAGACCTGCCCGCTCTATGGGATGACGCAGGCCACCGCGATCAAGCGCATCCAGGGTCTGCTGCTCAAGCTCGAAACTACCTCGCTGCCAACCCAAGATGGTCGTCGCCTCACGGCGGCTGGCGCGCTCACCGGCATGCTCTTCACTCTCTACTCGAAGAGCTACTGGAAGTACCTCACGCAGGGGCTGACCCAGGCGTTCAACGACGACGGTTCGACGCTGATTCTGCTTGCCGACGCATACAACGGCAGAAACCAGGATGGCACCTACTCGGGCAACGAGCTCGAGGCAAACGTTGCCGTCAACTGTCTTGACAACCGTTCGTCGAGCAAGAACGCCGACATGGTGGCGCAGAACGCCAAGGTTATGGCAACCAGCCCGCTGCTCGGTCGCTACTGGCAGTGGGGCGGTCTCGGCTGCCTCGGTTGGCCAACCTCGCACACGGTTTCGCCAAAGAGCTACGCTGCCACTGGTGCTGGGCCGATTCTGGTTCTCGGCACGACTAACGACCCGGCAACGCCATACAAGCAGGCGGTGCATATGGCGCAGGTCATCTCGAGCGCGCACCTGATAACGCTGCACGGCGAGGGCCACACCGCCTACATTCAGGGCAACGCCTGCGTTGATAAGGCCGTAGACGCCTATCTGCTCAACGGAACCGTGCCCGCGAAAGACCCTGACTGCAAGTAGGAATGGTCGCGACCGTTTCGAGTTAGACACCCTGTGAGCAAGACTAAAAACAACCGCGTTCAAGAGGCACTTTCGCTTCGATTTAGGCGGCTGCTGTCGAGTGCTCCCGACGGTGTTCCGCCGTGGATCGAGGTTATCGGTCGCGGCGAGGAGCCAGGCCTATACGTGCCCACCGATGCACCTTGGGTCGTGCACCGAGACTTTGGCACCCTGGTTGGCGGCATCCGTGCGCTGCTGATGCAGGCACTGCACCCGGGCACGCTAGCTGGCGTGGCCCAGCACTCGCGCTACGAGCAAGATGCGCTCGGTCGCCTTGCCGGCACGATTCGCTGGCTCACGGTGACGACTTTCGGATCGCACACCGCTGTTGCCGAAGAAGCATCGCGCGTCAACCGGCTGCACACACGAGTCGCTGGAGAGTACGAGACCGCAGGAGGCGAGCGCCGAGACTACCGCGCAGCCGACGTCGACCTGCTGCTCTGGGTGCACCTCGCCTTCACCGACTCGTTCCTCACCGCGCATGAGTGGTTCTCTTGGCAGCCAATACCCGGCGGGGGCGACGCGTATGTCGAGCAGTGGGCCAGATCTGTTGCCCCGCTCGGCCTAACCAAGGCGCCCAAGTCGCGAGCTGAGCTCGACGATGCCATCCGTTGGTATCTCGACAACAACAAGCTCGCTGTCACCGACTCAACCCGCAACGTCGTTGCCTTCATCAAAAACCCACCACTCGGATGGGGCGCAAAGCTCGTCTACCGGCTGCTGTTTTTGGCCGCCACCACATCGCTCGAGCCGGAGTTTCGCGAACTACTCGGCCT
>CANGNR010000098.1 GCA_947455385.1 Microbacteriaceae bacterium | reverse complement strand
TCTGGAATAAGGCGCCCGGGGCTCACGTCGACCCGCTCGGCAACCTCCTCGCGGCGCGTCCAGAGTGACCGGATTATGGCGAGAGTGCGCTGTTCGCGAATAATGTGAATCCCGCTTACTCCACGCCATTTATCCAACTTAGGAGCCTTGGGTGCGAAGTTCAGCAGGTGAGCAAACTCTTGTCGCGCGAACTCGCTCTTTTCTTGACTCTCGAGTTCTGTGGCCAGTGCGTCGCGCAACTCGTTCAAGACATCCACGTCGAGCGCGGCGTAATTTAGCCATTCCTTAGGCAGAGGCCTAATGCTCCAGTCGGCAGCGGAATGCTCCTTGGCCAACCGAACGCCCATGAAACGTTCCACGACAGCGCCCAAGCCGACGCGCTCGAGGGCGGCTAGGCGGCTTCCTAACTCAGTGTCGAACAGGGAACCCGGGCGCAGCCCGAGTTCGGCAAGGCAGGGCAAGTCTTGAGTCGCCGCGTGAAGAATCCACTCAAGGCTGGCCAAAACCTCGGCCAACTTCTTCATCGCATCACTGCCGGTTAGGGGAATCGGGTCGATCAGATAGATCGGGGTGCCAGGGCGCATCAGCTGCACCAGATAGGCACGCTGCGAATACTTGAAACCGGATGCGCGCTCGGCGTCAATCGCTAGTGGGCCGGATGCTTCTGCTATTGCCTCCGCCGCGGCAAAAAGCCCGTCCACGGTGTCTACGTATACGACTCTGCTGTTGCGTGGAGCAGCGAGCAAGGGGGCAAGCGGCTCGTCAGTCGCGGGTTCGCTCTTGGTCTCGGGCTGACCAGCCTTGCGCTCATCCATGGATTATTTGAACGCGCTGGTCTCTGGGTGAAGCGGAAGCCCAGCCATCGCACAGACCAGGTCTTGAAAAGCCTCTAGGTGCGCGCCGATGTTCGTTCCATTTGCATTCCAGGATGAGCGCAACTCCATCTCAGCGTGATCGCTCTGGTGAGCCATACTGCCGAAACCTGTTGAGACAATGCGGGTGGTCGTGCCGGCCGGGTTCGAGTATTCAGCGCCGCGAATGGCGAGAGCCTCGGTGAGCCACTCCCACGGAATGTCTGGCTCGCTCTGGTCCATGACGATGTAGCTCTCGACGGGGGACTTGGCATAGCAGATAACGCGAAAATTCGAGGTCCAGAACTCCTGAGGGGTGCTGTCCCACAGCAGGACAAATCTGCCGACGCCCGCATCAGCACCGGGGTGCTCGTCTTTATGCACGTGCATCGCAAATGCGACGGCATGCTTGGCGAGGTCGCTCGGAGCCTCGATTTCTTCGAGTTCAAGCTCGGGCCTGAGCTCCGCGTGACCTAGAGAATCGAGCGCGACTCGAAAAGCCGCCGACGCGTCGTCCTGTGCCCAAATTTCAATCATCCCAACTAGGTTAGAACGCAGTGAAGTTGTGGCCCGTAGCCACGCCGCGAGAGGAAGCCCTTGGTCAAGTTGCCACGTCACCTGACCGGTCTGCTGGCGGCCAGGAACACCGTTCGGCTGCCCAAATTTCGCACCGGAGAGTTCAAGGTTTTCTCTTATGACCCAGGCACGAACACAGTGGTGGTCGAGGCGACTGCTGACACCGTGCTAGCCGCGCCACTGTCGCTCAGGGCCGACCGAGGCCGATTTCACGCTGCGCTAACCCCTCTTATCGAACGACGAGGGTTGCCTGACGACCAGGTGCGGCGCAAGATTGGGCGCATTTTTAAGGGCGAGGCCGATGACCTCACCGAGGGCTGGATTAGCGGATGGTGCGCCGAGGAACCTAGCGACTTCGGCATTGACTTCGAAGAGGTGGAGGTCTCACCAGTGAGCACTATGACCAGGCCCGCGTGGTTGGTTGAGCCGCCGAATGCCCGGCCGGGTGTCTGGGCTATTCACATTCACGGCCGAACCGCGGCCCGCCAAGAGACCATCCGCAGTATGCAGGCCTGCACCGCCGCCGGGGTTAGTTCACTATCGATCAGTTATCGGGCAGAAGCCGACGCTCGGGTTCGTTCGTCAGACCGCTCGAGCACGCTGGGTTTGACCGAAGCGGATGACGTTCTGCTTGCCATGAATTGGCTTTCGCTGAATAAGCGCGCGACGTCTTTCATCTTGGTTGGCTGGAGCCTAGGCGCAGTTATCGCCGCAGAAGCGCTTCGACGCTCCGTCCCCGATGGCAGGGTGATAGGCATGATCTTCGACTCCGCGGTGGTCGACATCCAAGCGACCCTTCGGGAACAGGCTTTGGCCGCGGTCGGCGACTCCAGGATTGCCGATTCGGCAATCGCGTGGATGAGCGGTGGGGGATACCGCTTGACCGGGCTAGACAAACCACTCGATGTCACTCAACTAGGACTCGCAAGCCTTGACCTGGCATCTTTGCCGCCGAGCCTGTTCTTGCACGCCGAGGACGATAACTACGTGCCCGTCGAACCTGTTCGAGCACTGGTTGCACGTTCTTCAGGGCGATTCACTCTTCGGGAATTTGCCGCGGGAGGCCACGTGAAATCTTGGAACTGTCAGCCAAAAGAATGGACAGGCGCGATTCGAGACTTTCTCGACGAGCTACTTGGCTAGCTTGTAAATCCAGCGGCGGCCAAAGTTGGCAGTGTCGCCGAGGTGCCATCCTTGTTCGAATAGATCTGCGACCAAGTCATACTGGCCGATTCCGCCCGTGGCACTAATCACGATTTCGTCGACCACCTGAGCAGCAACGGCAATCCTCAACAGGTTTAGCCCACCCTCAAACAAGACCCTGGTTTTGCCAGATGCAGTCAGCCCACCAATCGCCTCAAGGATGCCAACCTCGGGCGTCACCGCGGCATCGGTCGCAATGACAAAGGTGCCTAGGGAGCCAGGCTTTGCGACGGCTGGCACATCCGCCACGCTTGCGGGGTCACGAGTGAAGATTGCGATTGCGATGCGCGCTGACGGTTTGTATTGCTCGGCCCTCGCGGTGGCTCCGCCGGTGAGCGCCACAGCGGCCAACGACCTAGCAGTTAGCAGCAAAGCCCGGTCATCCTCGTCTGAAACGTCGGCACTGGTGCCCGTTTCTCCCGTGGTAGAACCGGCGGCTCCCAGCGCCAGGATAGCCCTCACGCCTTCGAGTGGTTGAAGCCATTCGGCTAGCTCTGTGCGACTCGCTAGACGCTTAGGCACCTATCCGCGCTTCTCTCGGATCTGGCGCTTGATGCGGCCGAGTATGCCTCGCATGCCACGAAGACGGAGTGGCGAGATGGCCTCGGAGAGGCCAAGCTTGTTGGGAAAGTCGTCATCGAAGGCCAGGATTTCATCGGCGCTATGTCCGTTGAGCACAGTGTTCAAGATAGATGCAAAACCTCGAGTTGTTGGCGCTTCAGCCGGAGCAGAGAAGAAAAGGTCTACGGTGTCGTCTGGCTTAACCTCGGCGAAGACGTAGACGGGGGACTGGCATTCTTCAACGCGCTCAAGCAGTTCTAGATGCCCCTCGTAACGGGCAGGAAGCCCCGGCATTTGCTCGGAAAACTCGAGCAACAGGCCGAGGCGTTCCTTAAGACTGAACGAGTTGAAATCCTCGATTAGTTCATTCGCGTTTTGCGCGGTTTGTGACAACTAGGCGACCTTTGTGTACGAGCCAGGCTCGGTGCCCTTCACGATAGGAACACGAACGAGCGAACCGTATTCGGTCCATGAGCCATCGTAGTTGCGAACGCCTTCGAAGCCCAATAGGTAGGTCAGCACAAACCAGGTGTGGCTCGAGCGCTCTCCGATGCGGCAGTAGGCGATGATGTCGTCGCCGTTCTTGAGTCCGGCACCGTCGAGGTAGATCGCCTCGAGCTCGGCGCGCGACTTGAATGTCTTGTCTTCGTTTGCCGCCTTGGCCCATGGCACAGAAGCTGCTCCAGGCACGTGCCCACCGCGCAGCGCACCCTCTTCTGGGTACGCAGGCATGTGGGTACGCTCGCCCGAGTACTCCTCTGGCGAACGCACGTCGATGAGTGGCTTACCAAGGTGAGCAAGAACGTCATCGCGGAAGGCGCGAATAGCGACGTCGTTGCGCTCGATTACCGGGTATTCGGTTGGGACCACGACGGTCTCATCCTTGGTGACAGGCTGACCGTTTGCGATCCAAAGGTCGCGTCCACCATCGAGCAGACGAACATCCTCGTGACCAAACAGCTTGAAGACCCAGAGGGCGTAAGAAGCCCACCAGTTGCTCTTGTCGCCATAGA
>CANGNR010000097.1 GCA_947455385.1 Microbacteriaceae bacterium | reverse complement strand
GGAACCGCTACCTGGCCGACCCTGCGCCAAGAAGGCCAGACCGTGTTTCGCTGGGCCGTTTGGCAGATGGCAAAGGTTGCCAAGGAGGCACTCGAGGTGGCCGGCGTCAAGGCAGAGGACCTCACTGCTCTCGTGACCCACCAAGCAAACATTCGAATCATCGACGAGATGGCCAAGCAACTTGCCGTTCCAGAGTCTGTTGTGGTCGCGCGCGACATCGTGAATACCGGGAATACCTCCGCTGCGAGCGTGCCGCTTGCGATGGATGCGCTTTTGCTCGAGGGCAAGATCAAGTCTGGCGGCCTCGCCCTGCAGATTGGTTTCGGCGCTGGCCTTGCGTTTGCTGCGCAAGTTGTCGTGATTCCGTAGGCGTCAAATACCGACCCAAACCGCTAGTTTTACTAAACTTTTAGAGAAGCAAATCAAAAGGAGATAACCCCATGGCACTATCCAAAGACGAGGTCCTCGCAGGCCTTGCTGAGCTGGTAAACGACGAGACCGGTATTGCTACCGCAAGCGTTCAGCTCGAGAAATCATTCGCTGAAGACCTCGACATCGACTCGATCTCGATGATGACCATCGTCGTAAACGCAGAAGACAAGTTCGGCGTCAAGATTCCAGACGACGAGGTAAAGAACCTCATCACCGTTGACGACGCTGTTAGCTTCATCACCAACGCACAGGCCTAAAAACTTGACCAAGAAGATCGTCGTCACCGGACTAGGGGCGACCACGCCACTAGGTGGCGACGTGCCGACCACCTGGCAGGCTCTGCTTGCCGGTGAGTCGGGAATCTCTCTTTTGCAAGATGAATGGGTTAAGCGTTTTGAGCTACCCGTAGCCATTGCTGGCAAGGCAAAAGTTCCGGCCTCAGAAATTTTGACCGTACAAGAAACCAAACGCCTAGACCCTTCATCGCAGTTTGCATTGATTGCGGCTCGCGAGGCTTGGGCAGACGCAGGCGCGCCAGAAGTTAGCCCAGAGCGCCTCGGGGTCGAGTTTTCTACCGGTATCGGTGGAGTCTGGACCCTGCTAGACGCATACGACACGCTCCGAGACCGAGGTGTGCGACGAGTACTACCAATGACCGTGCCCATGCTGATGCCTAACGGACCAGCTGCCGCAGTAGGCATGGATATCGCCGCTCGCGGTGGCGTTCGCACGGCTGTTTCGGCTTGTGCATCATCGACAGAGGCTATCGCCAACGCTCTAGATCGACTTCGCTCCGGTGAACTCGATATCGTGGTTGCCGGCGGCTGCGAGCAGGCGGTTCACCCGCTGCCAATCGCCGCATTTGCCGCTATGCACGCAACCTCGCGCAACAACGAGAACCCCGCAGCAGCATCCAGGCCTTATGACGTAAACCGAGACGGCTTCGTCATGGGCGAAGGTGGCGGCGCCATGGTTCTCGAAACCGAAGAACACGCACTCGCTCGCGGTGCCAAGATTTACGCCGAACTCGCAGGCGGCTCGGTTACCTCAGACGCATTCCACATCACCGCTCCAGACCCAGAGGGCTCCGGTGCCGCACGAGCCATCCTGAAGGCACTCGCCCAGGCCGGCGCGAGCACCTCGGATGTCGTGCACATCAACGCGCACGCCACCAGCACTCCGGTCGGCGACATCGCCGAGTACACCGCGCTGCTCAAGGTTTTCGGTGACCAACTTCCCAACATCGCCGTATCTGCAACCAAGAGTTCAACCGGACACCTGCTCGGTGGAGCCGGTGCTATCGAAGCGATCTTCACCGTTCTGGCAATCAAAGACCGCACTGCGCCGCCAACTTTGAATCTCGACAACCAGGACCCGGAGATTCCCCTAGACGTCGTGGTTACCCCGCGCAAACTAGCGGATGGTCCGATTGTGGCTATCAGCAACTCCTTTGGTTTTGGAGGCCACAACGCTGTTGTCGCCTTCCGCTCCTACGAGCGCTAATCGAGTCGAGTGGCCTAGGATGCCAGGCTGATGCTTCTTGTTTTAGCCTCGCCGCTTCGTAGTCTGTAGCCCTCGAGAACGTCATCGTAGTGCGAGCCCAGGTTCAATCGAATAGACGCCGCGAGAGCTAGCCCGCTCCCTCTACTCGCGGCTATGGCCTCCTGCAAAACCGGTTCACTAAGAACCGGGGAACCAAAGTCGTCGAGCCCGACGTGATGCAATCCAAGCCCTTCAAGGTGCCGCCACAACGCACCGCTCGCTGAGAAGTTCGTGCACTCGAATGGGCAGTTTAGCGATCTGGCTAATACGGCAACGACATCGGCTGACTCGCTTAAATTTTGGTCGAGCGTCAAGCACAGGTCGTATCGCCGAGACTTATCGGGCATGTCGATGATGTGCAGGAGCGCTGTGTCTTCGTCAGTGGGCCGCAAGAGAGTGCGCAAAATGACCTTGGCCTCGGCCAACTGAGGTGCAGTCAGGTCGTAAAGCCAAAGGGTGGTTTCAGACATAAACGCCTCCAGAGTCGTCTTTCCCTACGCCCTGTGGTGTGAATAAAGGTTATGCCCGCCTAGACGGCTTGTCAAAGTAGGGACAGATGCGAGAAAGCGGGGAGGGACCTGGTCCACTCCCCGCTCTCGGGCCTGTCTACTGGTGAATAACGATCGAGCTCAGGCCAGGAATCGTGATTGACGTTGCGTTCTTGAGAACCTTGATCGTCTTTACGCCCGCGGTCGAGCCAGACAGCACAACCTGCCAGTTTCCCTTTGGAATCGTCAGCTTGTATGCGGCCGGCTTTGGGTTGAAGGCGACGATGGTCGCCTTCCACTTGTCACCGGTGCTGCCAGCCGAAAGCTTCCAAGCTAGGACGCTTTCGCGTGTCTTCAGGAACTTGAAGTTGGCGTTGATTTCGTTGACCGAGTCCATGCGAAAGACCGGGTGCTGGTTGCGAATAGCGATAACGCCCTTGTAGAAGTTCAGCGTTGCGCCCTGTAGTGCGCGCTCCTTCCAGCGAATCGCGTTCACGGCATCGGTCGACTGGTAGGAGTTCGAGTCGCCATCCTTGGACCGCAAGAACTCTTGACCCGCCTGGATGAACGGTAGCCCCTCAGACAGGTAAACGAGGGCACCCGCCTGCTGGTCCATCTTGGTTCGCTGAGCCGTGGTGCCACCGGCCGAAACGGCTAGCTTGTCCCAGAGGGTCATGTTGTCGTGGGCCTCAACATAGTTGACCGATTGGCCGGCGTTGAGGGTTGACCACTTGTAGGTACCAAGCGGGTCGGCCGACATCGTCTGGCCTGTGAGCCCCGCACGTAGGTCTGGCCACGCCATTGGGTTGCCGTTGGTGTAGCCCTGTGCCTTGTCATCAAACACCGAGCCCTTAGTGCTGTCGCGGAACTCATCGTTGAAGGCCCCGACGCCAGGCAACTGCTGAATGTTGGCCTGGGTTGCTCGCTGATCAGAAGGCAGGGTGCCCATGTCCCAGCCCTCGCCGATGATGATGACGGAGGGGTCGAGAGCGGCGCGGATGGCGTTGATGGTGGTGATGTCCATCAGACCCATCAGGTCGAAGCGGAACCCATCGAGGTGGTACTGGGTTGCCCAGTACTTCACCGAGTCGACGATGAACTTGCGCACCATTGGGCGCTCGCTCGCTACGTCATTGCCACAGCCAGAAGCGTTCGTGTAGGCGCCGTTTGCATCGGTTCTGAAGAAGTATCCCGGCACAATCTGGTTCTCGCTGAAGGAATCGGCGTTGGCAACGTGATTGTAAACGACGTCCATGTCAACGCGGAGTCCGTTCTTGTGCAACGCGGCTACGGCCTGCTTCAGCTCGGTGATGCGACTGACCGGGTTGGTTGGGTCTGTCGAATACTGACCCTCCGGGGCGTTGTAGTTGAGGGGGTCGTATCCCCAGTTGAAGGTTCCGTTGGTCTCGTCTCCGCCCGAGGCAAAGTCAAAGATCGGCTGCAACTGAACGTGAGTGACTCCTAGGTCCTTGATTGCGGCAACGCCAGTCTTGCTCGTGTAGGTCTTAGACACGCTCTTCTTGGTCTTAGGGTCTTTGGTCACGACCTTGAAGTTGGTCTTGGTGTTGACATCGCTGAGGGCGAGATACTTGCCCTTGTGGGCGGCCGGGATGCCCGAATTGGCGTTCATTGACAGGTCGCGGATGTGTAACTCGTAGATCGAAGCGTCCGTGGCTCGCCCACTGAATGCCGGACTCTTGTCGGTTGCAAACCCTGCTGGGTCGGTGGCAGCGAGGTTCTCAACGACGC
>CANGNR010000096.1 GCA_947455385.1 Microbacteriaceae bacterium | reverse complement strand
CGCGAAGCCGAGATCAACTCCATGGCGCGAGTGATCTTCTTGGTCGTCTGGGCAGACTTGATTTTCTGCCTATAGACCCGAAGTTGCGCTCCCATGTCTCTCCTAAGTTCTCAGTGGTCGTTGACTTGCGTCGTGACTACTTGCGCTTCTGCTTGACGATTTGCTCTTGGTTGACCTCGTCGGCAGCCAGTGGTGCGGCTGCGGTGGCCGAGGCGAGCGGTGCGCCGGCCTTGGTCTGGAAGCCGCGCTTGAACTTGGCTAGGTCGCCCTCGAGTGCGGTGACGGTGTCGTCTGCGAGGTTGCCGGTCTCACGAATCGTGGTCAGGACCTTGCTGTTGCGACGCAAGTAGTCGAGAAGCTCAGACTCGAAACGCAGAACGTCTTCGACCGGAACCTCGTCGAGCTTGCCAGTGGTACCGGCCCAGATCGAAACGGTCTGCTCCTCGACGGGGTACGGCGAGTACTGAGGCTGCTTGAGCAGCTCCATGAGGCGGGCACCGCGAGCAAGCTGCTGGCGCGAAGCCGCATCCAGGTCGCTTGCGAACATTGCGAACGCCTCGAGCGAGCGGTACTGAGCGAGTTCGAGCTTCAGGGTTCCCGAAACCTTCTTGATGCCCTTGACCTGAGCCGCACCACCAACACGCGAAACCGAGATACCTACGTCGATAGCAGGGCGCTGGTTGGCGTTGAAGAGGTCGGACTGGAGGAAGATCTGGCCGTCGGTGATCGAGATCACGTTGGTCGGGATGTAAGCCGAGACGTCGTTTGCCTTGGTCTCGATGACTGGCAGACCGGTCATCGAACCAGCGCCCATGGCGTCAGAAAGCTTGGCGCAACGCTCGAGCAGACGCGAGTGCAGGTAGAAGACGTCACCTGGGTAAGCCTCGCGGCCTGGTGGACGACGAAGGAGCAGCGAAACGGCACGGTACGCCTCTGCCTGCTTCGAGAGGTCATCGAAAATGATGAGGACGTGCTTGCCGCCGTACATCCAGTGCTGACCAATGGCCGAACCGGTGTAAGGAGCAAGGTACTTGAAGCCCGCTGGGTCAGAAGCTGGGGAAGCAACGATGGTGGTGTACTCCATTGCGCCGGCTGCCTCGAGCGAAGCCTTGACCGAAGCGATGGTCGAACCCTTCTGGCCGATAGCAACGTAGATGCAGCGAACCTGCTTGTTTACGTCACCCGACTCCCAGTTCTGCTTCTGGTTGATGATCGCGTCGATGGCGATTGCGGTCTTACCGGTCTGACGGTCACCGATGATGAGCTGACGCTGGCCGCGACCGATTGGAATCATCGCGTCGATTGCCTTGATACCGGTCTGCAGTGGCTCGTGAACCGACTTGCGGTCCATAACGCCAGGAGCCTGAAGCTCGAGGGCACGACGACCCTCGGCCTTGATCTCGCCGAGACCATCGATTGGGTTACCAAGCGGGTCAACGACGCGGCCGAGGTAGGCGTCGCCGACAGGTGCCGAGAGAACCTCGCCGGTGCGGTACACCTCCATGCCCTCAACGATTCCCTCGAAGTTTCCGAGAACGACAACACCGATCTCGCGCTCGTCGAGGTTCAGTGCTAGACCAAGAGTGCCATCGGCAAAGCGAAGCAGCTCGTTGGCCATTGCGCTTGGCAGGCCTTCGACGTGAGCGATGCCGTCACCTGCGTCGATGACGTGGCCGACCTCGTCGCGCGAAGCCTGAGCAGGCTCGAATGACGACACGAAGTCCTTGAGCGCGTCGCGGATCTCGTTAGGGCTGATCTTGATATCTGCCATCTCGTTCCTCTACTTCTGGGGCGAACCCCGATTGGTCTGTCTGGCTAGGCCAGTTGCAGTCTTGCCTCATTGAGACGGCTCGCAATGGTGCCGTCCAAAACTTCTCCAGCGATTTGAACTCGAACTCCACCGAGGACGGCCGGATCGACCTCGACGTTTACCTTGACGCCGTGACCGTAGGTCGCGGTGAGCGCCGAAGCCAGGCGCTTGGCCTGGTCTGCGCTGAGCGGGGTGGCCACGGTCACCTGGGCGACCAGTCGCTCCGAGTAGGCCGAGACCAACTTGGCGAACTGACCCAAGATCTGGGCGAAACGGCGCTTGCCAGAGGCGAGAGCTGCCTGACGAATCAGAAGCGCGCTCTCTTCGCTGACCTTGCCGCCAACCAGGGCGCTAACGAGCTTCTCTTTTGCCTCAGCCGTTGCGGTGCGCGAGCTCAGGGCCAACTGGAGGTCCTGGTCGCTCGCCACGGTCTGGCTGAACTCGAAGAGATCGCTCTCTAGCTGGTCGATGCGACCAGCCTTGGTAGCGATAGCGGATGCGGCAAACACGGCGAGCTGCTCGAATGCGACGACTAGGTCGCCGGGCTTCGACCAGCGCGACTCGGCCAGGGTGGTCACAAGTTCAACGGTCTGCTTGCTAACGGCCTTGCCGAAGACAGCCTGAACGGCACCGGCCTTCGACTTGCTCTCGGCGGAAGGGTCCGAGAGGGCTCCGCGCAACTGCGGGGAGCCTGCCAGAGCGCCGGCAACGCCGAACAGCTCCTGAGCGAACTGAAGATCTGCGTTGGCGAGCAGGCCATGGAGGGCCTTAGTCGCTGCGGCTAGTGACTGCCTGGTCGAGCTTGCCATGTGCTACTTGCCTGCCTTTTCGGCCTTTTCGAGCTCGCTCAAGAACGAGTCGACAACGCCGGTAGCGGTCTTATCGTTCTGCAGGCTAGCGCCGACGACCTTGGATGCGAGTTCGATGGCAAGGTTGCCAACTTCTGCACGAAGGCTCTGCACTGCTGCCTGACGCTCTGCTTCGATCTGTGCCTTGGCATTCGCGGCGATGCGCTCCTGCTCGACAACAGCCTGGGCCTTGAGTTCGGCGAGAATAGCTGCGCCTTCGGCGCGTGCCTCTTCACGAATCTTGGCCGCTTCTACGGCAGCGCTCTTCTGCTGCTCTTCGACGTTTGCGGTCTTGGCCGCTGCCTCTGCCTGAGCTTTCTCGGCTGCCTCGAGGCGGCCTTCGATTGCTTCGGTGCGAGCGTCGAGGGTCTTCTTGAAGTTCGGCAGAACGCGGAACCAGAAGAAGGCGAGCAGGATGACGAAAACGACCGAAGACCAGACGAGGTCGGCAGTTGCGGGCAGCAACGGGTTATGCGTTGCAGCCTCAGCTACCAAGTGAGTCCTTGAAATCATGGTCTAGGTTTCCTGACCGACTAAGCGAAGATGAATGGGGTTGCAAGACCGATAAGCGCAAGGGCCTCGGTAAATGCGATACCAAGCCACATGGTGACCTGGAGGCGAGCGGCGAGCTCTGGCTGACGGGCAATCGACTCGATGGTCTTCGAAACTACGAGACCTACACCGATGCCAGGACCTACGGCTGCGAGGCCATAACCGATAACAGCGAGGTTGCCGCTGAGTGCTGCAGTGATCATTTTGTTTCCTTCCGTGTTTAGAACCAGGCGGTCGCCAGGCCCTTAGTGCTCATCCGCCAGTGCCAACTGAATGTAGACAGTGGTCAGAAGAGTGAAGACATAGGCCTGCAAGAAAGCCACGAGGATTTCGAACAGGGTGAATACGAAGCCGAAGGCGAAGGTGCCGGCACCCATGACCTTCCAGAAGCCAGTGCCGCTGAAGACGAAGGCCTGGGTGGCCGAGAAGCAGAGCACGAGCAGCAAGTGGCCGGCGATCATGTTCATCATCAAACGAAGAGCAAGGGTGACCGGGCGAAGAATGAAGGTCGAGAGCAGCTCGATTGGGGTCACCAGGATGTAGAAAACCGGTGGCACGCCCGAAGGAAACAGCGAGGACTTGAAGAAGCCCATGCCGTGCTTGCGAATACCGGCGTAGATGAAGGTCACGTAGGCGGCAACTGCGAGCAGCAGGGGCAGGCCGATGACCGAGGTGCCGGCGATGTTCAAACCAGGGATGATGCCTGTGATGTTCATTCCGACGACCAAGAAGAAGATCGTGGTCAGCAGGGGCAAGAAGCGGTCGCCGTCTTTCTCGCCGAGCTGCTCATGAGCGATGCTCTTTCGAACGAAGTTGAGCGACATCTCGCCGAGCAACTGAAAACGGCTTGGCACGAAGTTCTGGGTCTTGTATGACTTCTTGAAGCGGCCGGAGGCCAACCAGAAGAGAACGATCAAAAGGGATGCAACCAGCAGGCGAATCGCCATGATGCGGTTGATTTCGAAAGGCGTGCCAGCGAACGCAAAAACCTCAGGGTAAAACTCGTTGATTGTCGGCGGCTCGAAATCGCTGCCAGACTGGGCGGCACCAAGGGCCGGGACCAGCAGGTTCAAGACGTGGCTAATCAGCGT
>CANGNR010000095.1 GCA_947455385.1 Microbacteriaceae bacterium | reverse complement strand
TAAGGGCCTCAAACAGCACCGGGCGATCGGTGCCGTCGATGTTGACGACCTCAAAGTCTGGGCCGAGGGCCTCGACGGTGGCGGGGCTGAGTTCTTCTGCGATAAGCACGATTGGCTTGGTCAAGGGTTTTCCTTTGTTTGCAGGGGTGCAGTTTGGGCCGCTTCGTCGACGCCCAAGTTCAACCTTAGACGCGATTTTTCGCTGGTTTGGGACTTTATTTTTCAATAAACATAAGTTATATTTCGTTATGTGAAAGTATCTCCTGCGCAGCTATCTCCCCTGCTCCGAAGCGACACCCAGGGGCTAATTCTGGCTCAGCTTTACATGAACCCGGATGACGGCTACAGCCTGAGCGAGCTTGCGCGCTTTGCCAAGACCAGCGTGCCCACCGCGATGCGCGAGGTCGAGAAGCTCCTGGATGCGCGCTGGGTTACTGAGCGGCAGTTTGGTCGGGCCCGACTCATCCAAGTGAACCGTCAGCATGCGCTGTTCGAGGCCGTGCGCCAGATCGTGACTTTCTCGTTTGGCCCAGTCGCCCTGCTGCCCGCCGCACTCTATGGAATCGACGGGCTCGAGCACGCGTTCATTTTCGGCGCCTGGGCGGCCCGACTAAAGCGCGAGTTGGGCCCTGATCCGCACGAGGTCGATGTTCTTCTCGTGGGCTACGTCAATCGCATCGAGGCTTCTCGAGCGGCCGCCAAGGTCGAGGGTGCCTTGGGTCGCGGCGTCAACGTGCAGTTTGTCTCAAGCACTGAGTGGCAGCGCGCCGAGAGCGACTTCGTGCGGTCTATTCAGGCGCGGCCGCTGGTCGAGGTCGACCTCGACGCCTAGGCGGCTCAACCCGGCAAAGAGCAAACCCCGCACCGAAGTGCGGGGTTTACAAGTCTTGCCTGAGTTCGACTAGCGAGCAGCCGAGCCCTCAACGTAGTCGGCCTCGGTGTCTGCGTTGCGCAGCCACGAGAACAGCTTGCGCAGTTCGCGACCGACCTTCTCGATTGGGTGAGCCTCGCCCTTGGCGCGCAGCGCCAAGAACTCAGGTGCGCCTGCATCCTGGTCTGCGATGAAGCGACGAGCAAAGGTGCCGTCCTGAATGTCGGTCAGAACATCGCGCATGCGGTCTTTGACCTCTGGGCCAATGACGCGTGGGCCCGAGATGTAGTCGCCGTACTCGGCGGTGGTCGAAACCGACCAGCGCTGCTTGGCGATGCCACCCTCGTACATCAGGTCAACGATGAGCTTGAGCTCGTGCAGAACCTCGAAGTAAGCGACCTCTGGCTGGTAACCGGCCTCGGTCAGGGTCTCGAAACCATACTGGATCAGCTGCGAAGCGCCACCACAGAGAACAGCCTGCTCACCGAACAGGTCGGTCTCGGTCTCTTCAGTGAAGGTGGTCTTGATGGTGCCGGCGCGGGTTCCACCGATGGCCTTCGAGTACGAAAGCGCAAGGTCGAATGCGGTGCCGGTAGCGTCCTGCTCGATAGCGATCAGGTTTGGAACACCCTTGCCCGAGATGTACTCGCGGCGAACCAGGTGGCCTGGGCCCTTCGGTGCAACCAAGAAAACGTCGACGTCTGCTGGCGGCTTGATGTAGCCGTAGCGAACCGAGAAGCCGTGACCGAAGACGAGGGCCTTGCCGGCGCTCAGGTGTGGCTCGATGTCGGCAGCATATAGGTGACGCTGCGCTGGGTCTGGGGTGAGGATCATGATGACGTCTGCCCAAGCAGCAGCCTCGCCAGGGGTCAGAACCTTGAGGCCCTGCTCCTCTGCCGCTGCCTTGCTCTTCGAACCTGGCTGCAGGCCAACGACAACGTCGACGCCCGAGTCCTTGAGGTTCAGCGAGTGCGCGTGACCCTGCGAGCCATAACCGATGACGGCTACCTTCTTGCTCTGAATCAGGGCTAGGTCTGCATCCTTGTCATAAAAGATTTCAGCCACTTTGTGTTTCTCCTTGTGTTGGGGTTTTGTGAAGCTCGATTTGTTGAAAACCTGGGTGGTGCCCTATTTGATTACCTTCTCGGTCATCGACTTCGAGCCGCGAGCCATGGCCAAAACGCCTGACTGCACCAGCTCTTTGATGCCGAATGGTTCGAGAACTTTGATGAACGCGGCGCACTTTGAGGTGTCACCGGTCACTTCGATAATCAGCGCATCGCTCACAACGTCGATAACGCGTGCACGGAACAAGGTTACCGCTTCTAGCACCTGAGAGCGAGTAGCGGCGTCGGTCTTGACCTTAATGAGCATGTGGTCGCGCTGCACCGAGTCTGGCTCGAGCTCAACGATCTTGATTACGTTGATGAGCTTGTTGAGCTGCTTGGTGACCTGCTCGAGAGGGGCACCCTCGACGTTGACCACGACGGTGATGCGCGAAAGGCCCTCGATCTCGCTAACGCCAACGGCGAGCGATTCGATGTTGAAGCCGCGGCGAGCAAACAGGCCGGCAACGCGAGTCAGCAAACCGGGGCGGTCTTCGACCAGCAGAGATAGAACGTGCTGTGACATCTTTACTCCTCACCATCCCAGATTGGGGCGGCATCGCGTGCGTACTGAACCTCGTCGTTCGACAGGCCGGCGGCAACCATCGGCCAAACCATCGCGTCGCGGCCGACGATGAAGTCGATCACCACTGGGCGGTCGTTGGTTTCGATTGCGAGCTTGATGGCCGCGTCGATCTCATCCTCTTTTTCAACACGAATGCCGAGGCAGCCGTAAGCGTCGGCAAGCTTGACGAAGTCGGGAACCATGATGGTGTCGGTTCCGGTGTGCAGGTCGGTGTTCGAGTAGCGCTCGTTGTAGAACAGGGTCTGCCACTGGCGAACCATGCCCAGCGAAGAGTTGTTGATGATGGCGACCTTGATCGGGATGTTGTTGATCATGCAGGTGGCCAACTCTTGGTTGGTCATCTGGAAGCATCCGTCGCCGTCGATGGCCCAGACCAGGCGATCTGGCTGGCCGACCTTGGCGCCCATGGCCGCTGGAACCGAGTAGCCCATGGTGCCGGCGCCGCCCGAGTTGAGCCACGAGTTTGGACGCTCGTACTTGATGAACTGAGCCGACCACATCTGGTGCTGTCCAACGCCCGCGGCAAAGACTGCCTCTGGGCCGCTCAGTTCGCCGATGCGCTTGATGACGTGCTGCGGCGAAAGCTTGCCGTCGGTTGGCTCGGTGAAACCAAGCGGGTAGCGCTCGCGAAGGCCGTTCAAGAACGACCACCACTCGGAATAGTCGGGCTTCTTGCCCCTGAGCTCTTTGCCCAGCAGGTCGTTGAGCTCGGTCAAGACCTCCTTGGCATCGCCCACAATTGGCACCTCGGCGAAACGAATCTTGCCGATTTCGGCAGGGTCGATATCAACGTGGATGACCTTGGCGTTCGGGGCGAACGACTTGACGTGGCCGGTGACGCGGTCGTCGAAGCGCGCGCCGAGGGCAACGATGAGGTCGCTCTTCTGCAGCGCGGTGACGGCTGGCACGGTGCCGTGCATGCCCGGCATGCCAAGGTGTGCCGGGTGTGAGTCAGGAAACGCGCCGCGGGCCATCAGGGTTGTGGTGACCGGAGCGCCGATGAGGTCGGCCAGCTCGAGCAGTTCGCGGTGTGCGCCTGAGCGAACGATGCCGCCACCCACATAGAGGATCGGCTTCTTCGACTCCTGCAGCAGCGCGGCCGCTGCCTGAATCTGCTTGCCGTGCGGCTTGGTGACCGGCTTGTAGCCAGGCAGGTCAACCTTTGGCGGCCAGATGAACTCGGTCTTCTCGTTCTGCGCATCCTTGGCGATGTCAACGAGCACTGGGCCAGGGCGGCCGGTGGTAGCGATCAAGGTAGCCGATGCGATGACCTCTGGAATGTCGGCAGCCTTGGTCACCAAGAACGAGTGCTTGGTGATTGGCATGGTGATGCCGACGATGTCTGCCTCTTGAAACGCGTCGGTTCCAATCGACGTGGATGCCACCTGGCCGGTGATTGCCAGCAGCGGAACCGAGTCCATGTAGGCATCGGCGATAGCGGTGACCAGGTTGGTGGCGCCTGGGCCGGAGGTTGCGATGCACACGCCGAGACGGCCGGTAGCTGAGGCATAGCCCTCGGCAGCGTGACCGGCACCCTGCTCGTGACGAACCAGGATGTGGCGAATCTTCTTGGAGTCCATCAGTGGGTCGTAGGTGGGCAGAATCGCGCCACCGGGCAGACCAAAGATGACATCGATGCCGAGCAACTCTAGGCTGCGGACGATTGCCTGCGCGCCAGAAAGAATCTCGTTAGTCATAAATATCCTCGTTTGCTACTAGAAATCGACTAAAGCGTTGATTTGGTTTGCGAACTATCCGGTGTAAGCGCCTTCGGATGCCGAGTGCACAAGCTTTGAATACTTCGCGAGAACACCGCG
>CANGNR010000094.1 GCA_947455385.1 Microbacteriaceae bacterium | reverse complement strand
GAACGCCTCGAGCCACAGAGAGTCATCGACGGTCACCAGCGAGATGTCTCGGCCAAGCTGAAGCCCTCGGTTGCCGATCACCTTTAGTGCGGCGAGTGCCATGTCGTTGTTCGAGGTAAATATCACGGATGGCGGTTTCGGCCTATCGAGCAACTCGACCACCGCAAGCTCTGCCACGTGCGGATCGTCATTCAGATAGATCCAGTGCATCTGCTTTGGTTTGATGCCGGCATCCACCGCGCCAGACATAAAGCCGTTGGCACGCTCGGCGACAGTCGAGATGAGCGCGGCCGGCCTATCGTAGGTTCGACCACTCACGGTTTCGGTCGCAATCAAAAAGCCAAAGCGATCGTGGCCGAGGCTGACCGCGTTTCGAATGGCCTCTTCGGCCCCGACGAAGTCATCGGTGGTGATGCTGGTGACCTTTAGGCCCTCGACCATGCGGTCAATGAGCACGAGTGGCTTCGAGTTGAGCGCCTTGGGGGTCAGGTGGTCGAACACAACGGGGGAGGTTGGCACCACGATGAGCCCGTCGACCTGCTTTTCAATCAGGGTCTGCACGGCATCGCGCTCAACCTCAAGGTGCTCGTCGGTGTTCGAGATGAGCACCTGATAGCCGAGCGAGCGGGCGGTATCAACGATGCCCTTGGTGACGCGGTCAAAAAACGCGTTGGTGAAGTCGGCGATGATCACGAGGCCGATGGTTTTGGTGCTGCCCTGGCGCATCGAACGTGCGATTTGGTTGGGGCGGTAGCCGAGCTCTTCGGCCGCCTGCTTTACGCGATCGACCGTGTCTTGCGCGATGCGCCCATAGTTGCTAAGTGCCCTGGATGCGGTTGCTCGCGACACCCCGGCGCGTTCGGCAACGTCGATGATGGTGACATTCTTGCCACCGCTGTATCCAGCCATTTCGCGCCTCCCAGCCTTATTCTCGCATCGCATTAAAACTCGTGATGAAACTGTTATCGCTAAAAGTTGGCATTCACTTTTGAGCGATGTCATTATTTTATACGGAAGTGCGAGAACGTTCTCGCAATTTCTCGCAAAAAGTAATAACAACTTTCTAACAAGGAGATACGCATGAATCGTTCACTGAAGACGATGACCGCTGTTGCCGCTGCTGCCGCACTTTCGATTGGTTTCGTAAGCGCAGGCCACGCTGCAACTCAGACCAAGATTGCCTTCGTAATGGGTGCAGAAGCTGACCCATTCTTCCAGGCAATGAAGGTCGGTGCACAGGCTCAGGCCACCGCATCGAACGTCAACTTGGTTTGGCAGGGCGACCCATCGCACTACGACGTACAGACCGAGGTTCCAATCGTTGACAGCGTGATCAGCCAGGCCCCAGACGGCCTCGTTCTGATCCCAACCGACCCAACCGGCCTTCAGGCTTCGTCGGACAAGGCTGTTGCAGCTGGCATCCAGGTTGCAAACGTCGACACCCACGTTGCTGACCTGTCGAAGGTTCTTACCTTCATCACCGGTGACAACGGCGACGGTGGCGCAAAGGCTGCTGACGCAATCGCTGGCGCAATCAAGTACACCAAGGGCAAGACCTACCAGGTCGTCGTTGGTCTGACCTCGAAGACCGCAACCACCAACGTTGCACGTCTCGACGGCTTCAAGGCACAGATCGCCAAGAAGTACCCAGGCATCAAGATCAAGGACGTTGCCTACTCGGCTTCGAACCCACAGACCGCCTCGTCGAACGTCAACAACTGGCTGACCAAGTACCCTAACCTGTCGGGCATCTTCGCAATCGATGGCACCAACGCCTCGGGTGCAGCTGCTGCTCTTCAGTCGAAGAAGCTTGTTGGCAAGGTTGCTCTCGTTGGTTACGACGCTTACCCAGCAAACGTTGCCCTGCTGAAGAAGGGTGTCTTCACCGCACTCATCGCTCAGGACCCAGCTGCTGAGGCACGCCTCGCAATCAAGACCCTGGTTGCCAAGATCGTCAACGGCAAGAACCCAGCCAAGCGCGATGTTGTTATCCCGAACGTTGCTCTAACCAAGAGCACCTCGGCTGCCAACCTCAAGAAGTACACCTACGTAGCTAACTAAGTACGTAGCCAAGTAATACAAATCAAAAAAGGGTAAAAAATGACCGACAGCAAGCAAGATCAGCTGAAACCCGCCGGAATCGGCGCGGGCATCGCGAAGTTGTTCTCAAACCAGAGCATCCTGCTCGTAGCAGTAATCCTGGTTCTAGGAATCTTCTTCTCGATTCAGTCTGGTGGAGACTTCGCCAAGGTGATGGTGTTCAACAACATCCTCACCGACTGGGGATCCATCATCTTGCTTGCTGTCGGTCAAACCCTTGTTGTGATTAGCGGCGGCATCGACCTCTCGGTTGGTGCCACCGTTAGTCTCAGCTCGGTGGTCTCAGCCTTCGTGATGATGAATGTCTTCAAGTGGGATGGAACGATCACCGGAGACGCTGCAACCGTGCCACTTCTGGTTGGCACCTTGATCGCGGTGCTAACCGGCGCTGCAGTCGGCGTCGTAAACGCGATTCTCATCAACGTGGCCAAGATTGTGCCATTCATTGCAACCCTGGCCACCCTTTCGGCCGCCGGTGGTCTCGCAATCATCATCTCGGGCGGTCAGCCGCTTCAGGGGCCAAGCAATTTCTCGTTGATTTCGGCCTTCGGCGACCCACGCCTGAACCCCTTCTCTTTCATGATCATCGCCGTAATCGTCGTGGTGGTCATCGCAGGCCTCTTCATTCACAAGGCCAAGCTAGGTCTCTACACCTACGCAATCGGCTCGAACACCTTTGCCGCACGTGGTGCCGGTATCAACGTTGAGCGTCACCTGACCAAGGTCTATGTGCTCTCAGGCGTATTCGCAGGCCTCGGCGGCATGTACTCATACATTCGCCTCGGTGCTGGTTCGCCAACCTCGGGTTCGGGCATGGAGCTCTATGCCATCGCAGCAACCGTCATCGGCGGCGCATCGCTCATGGGTGGCGTCGGGCGCATCCTTGGAACCGTTCTTGGAACCCTGGTGCTCTACACCGTGCAGTCGGGCCTTCTCATGATCAACGTTTCGCCTGACTGGAAGCAGATTGTGGTTGCGATTCTCATCGCCGGTGCAGTTGCTGTTCAAGGCTTCAAGTTCACCAGCAAGAGGAGCAAATAATGTCCTTCGAGACCGTCTATGAAGTTCGCAATGTCTCAAAGCGCTACGGCTCGGTCGTAGCCCTCGACGATGCTTCGCTAAAGATTGGCGCAGGTGAGGTTGTTGGCCTGGTCGGCGACAACGGTGCCGGCAAGTCGACCCTGGTGAAGGTGCTCTCGGGCGCCCACCAGCCAGACGGCGGCCAGATTCTCTTGGATGGCGAAGAGCACGTTTGGCACTCGCCAAAGATCGCGCTCGAGGCCGGCGTCGAGACTCTCTACCAGGAGTCGGGTTTGGCTCCACACCTGACCGTTGCGCAGAACGTCTTCTTGGGTCGCGAGATTCCTGTCAAGGGAATCCTCGGCAAGATGGGCTTCTTGGCTCGCAAGAAGATGGCAGCTGACGCAGAGGCAGACCTCGAGCGCATCGGCATCGCCTTTGCTTCTTCGGGCCGCCCAGTCTCGGCGCTCTCAGGTGGCCAGCGTCAGGCAGTTGCCATCGGTCGCTCGGTGACGTGGGCTCGCAAGGTGATCATCCTGGATGAGCCAACCAACCACCTCGGCGCACGCCAGGCCGGCGAGGTTTTGCACATCATCGAGAACGCCAAGAAGCAGGGCCTCGGTGTCGTGTTTATCTCGCACACCCTGCCGCACGTGCTTCAGGTTTGCGACCGCATCGTGGTTCTTCGCCTCGGCAAGATCGTCAAGGATGCCCCAGCCTCGTTCTTCACCAACGAGACACTGCTGGGTTACATCACCGGCGCGATTCAAACGCTTCAAGAGGATGCCGAATAGGCACTTCTTGATGTTGACCTCTTCATTGGTTGACTCCTAAGAGAAAAGACGGCCTTCGGGTCGTCTTTTCTTTTGGGCGGGCGGGTCGGTCTGGTGCGGTGACGGCTTGGGCGGGGCCGCCCGATAGCCTTGAAGGCGAAAGCAAAGGTGTTGGTTTTGAAGTTTTTTGCGAGCGGTCTGCTCTTTGACAACGACGGCGTGCTGGTCGACTCACACGAGGCTGCGCTAGAGGCCTGGGCGCAGTGGTCGCGCGAGTTTGCGCCTGAGTTCAACTGGGATGTGCCCGAGAACGCTGGGCGGCGGGCCGAAGATAAGGTGCGCGAGCAGGTTGAGGCTTCTCTCGTTGATTCCGCTATCGATCGCATCAACGAGCTCGAGCAGCTCAGCGCGCACCTGACCTTGGCCCTGCCAGGCGCAGTCGAACTGTTGGCCGCGCTCAAGCCGGGCACCTGGACTGTCTGTACCT
>CANGNR010000093.1 GCA_947455385.1 Microbacteriaceae bacterium | reverse complement strand
CCTTCTGTCGGTGCTCAACGCCGGTCTGATTCCGTTCCTGATTGGTGACGCGATCAAGATCGCTCTCGCCGCTGGCCTGCTGCCTTCGGCCTGGCTGCTCGTCAAGAGCATCAAGGGCGAGAAGTAAGTCTCGAACACAAAAGAAAAGGCACCCCTAGGGGTGCCGTTTCTTGTTGTCTAAATTCCTGGGATGTCGGTTAGATCGCGAATCCAATTGCGCGCATCTGCTCGCGGCCGTCTTCGGTGATCTTCTCAGGACCCCAAGGCGGCATCCAGATCCAGTTGATCCTGAAGGCCTCGGTCAGGCCGTCTAGGGCCTGGGCGGTCTGCTCTTCGATCACGTCGGTCAGCGGGCAACCGGCCGAGGTTAGGGTTGCGTTGATCAGGAGCGAGCCGTCTTCGGCGCGCTGCAGGCCATAGATCAGCCCGAGGTCGACGATGTTGATGCCGATCTCTGGGTCGATTACCTCTTTGAGAGCCTCGATGAACTGGTCATACTCGGCTGGCTCTAGTTCTGATGCGGTCAACTTAGGCCTTTACGTAGGAGTCGTAGCCCTCGGCCTCGAGGCGCTCGGCCAGCTCCGGGCCGCCCTCCTCGGCAACCTTGCCGGCGACGAACACGTGCACGAAGTCTGGCTTGATGTAGCGAAGGATGCGGGTGTAGTGGGTGATTAGGAGCACGCCAAAGCCCGACTCGTCCTTGGCGCGGTTGACTCCCTCAGAGACGACCTTGAGTGCGTCGACGTCGAGGCCAGAGTCGGTCTCGTCGAGCACGGCAAACTTAGGCTTCAGCAGCTCGAGCTGAAGAATCTCGTGGCGCTTCTTCTCGCCACCCGAGAAGCCCTCGTTGACGTTGCGCTCGGTGAACGACGAGTCCATGCGCAGGTCATCCATGGCCTTGCGAACGTCTTTGATCCAGGTGCGCAGGGCCGGTGCTTCGCCGTCGATTGCGGTCTTGGCGGTGCGCAAGAAGTTCGAGACGCTCACGCCAGGAATCTCGACCGGGTACTGCATCGCCAAGAAGAGGCCGGCGCGTGCTCGCTCATCCACGCTCATCTCGAGTACGTTCTCGCCGTCGAGCAGAATCTCGCCCTCGGTCACGGTGTACTTTGGGTGACCCGCGATCGAGTAGGCAAGGGTTGACTTGCCAGAGCCGTTGGGGCCCATGATGGCGTGGGTCTCTCCGCTGCGAATGGTGAGGTCTACGCCCTTGAGAATCTCCTTGGTGCCCTGATCGGTGTCAACGGTCACGTGGAGGTTCTTGATCTGAAGAATCGACATGCTTTTCCTTTGTCGGTGGACCACTTTGATCCAGTCGGAGTTTTCGACGTTGTTGTCTATGGTGTGCGGTGCGCGCTCGGTCATGCTGGCGGATACTCGAGGAATATCACGCCATCCTCGATAAAGGTGTCAAAGACCGCCACAGGTTCGTAGGCGGGCAGGCTCAGGGGCTGGCCAGAGCTGAGGTCGAACTTGGCGCCGTGCGCCCAGCACTCGATAGTGGTGTCGTCGACGAAACCTTCGCTGAGCGAGATCTCGCCGTGCGAGCACTTGTCGTCGATTGCCTTGACGTCACCGGTCTTGGTGCGCGCGATGGCAATGGCGTGCCCGTCGATGGTCACCTTGATGGCGCGGCCTGGCTTGATGTCTTCAACCGGGCAAATCTTGACTGCCATTTATGCTCCACTCCTGGCCAACTTGGCCTCGATTGCTGCGGTTAGTCGGTCTTCGATGTCTTCGATGCCGATCTGCTGAACGATCTCGTTGAGGAATCCGCGAACCACGAGCTTGCGTGCGCTGAGCTCGTCGATGCCGCGGGCCTGCAGGTAGAACAGCTGCTCATCGTCGAATCGACCGGATGCGCTCGCGTGCCCGGCTCCCTCGATCTGACCGGTCTCGATTTCGAGGTTTGGCACAGAGTCGGCGCGGGCGCCGTCGGTGAGCAGAAGGTTGCGGTTGAGTTCGTAGGTGTCGGTGCCCTCGGCCGCCTTGCGAATCAAGACGTCGCCGACCCAAACGGTGTGGGCCTTGTTGCCCTGAAGTGCGCCCTTGTAGGTCACGCGCGACTTGCAGTTAGGCACGCCGTGGTCGACGTATGGGCGGTGCTCGAGGTGCTGGTCACTCTCGGCGAAGTACACGCCGAGCAGTTCTGCGTCGCCGCCGGGGGCGGTGTAGTCGACCGAAGGCGTAATGCGAACGGTCTTGCCGCCGAGGCTTGCCACGATGTGCTTGAGCTTGGCGTTGCGGCCAATCTTGGCGAACTGCGCCGAGGTGTGCGCGCTCTTGTCATCCCACTGCTGGATGCTGACCAGGGTCAACTTGGCCTCGTCGCCCACGATGATTTCGACGTTCTCGGCAAGGTTGCCGTTTCCGGTGTGGTCGAGCACGACGGTGGCCTCGGTAAATTTTGCCGCGCGAACAATAATGTGCAGCGCGCTCGGCTCAGCGTCGGTTGCCTTGAGGGTCAGTCGAACCTCTTGGTGCGAGTCGGCAGCAGGGATGTCGATTAGGTAGGCGGCCTGGGCCGAAGACCAAGCGGCAGCACTGGTGCGGTCTTCTGGGGTGCCGGCCGCGCCGAATGCCTCGTGGCCTGCCTCTACCCAGCTAGCGACAACGCCGTCTGGGGCCGAGAGCGAGATGTCGCCGCTGAACTCGTCGAGCACGTCGGCGTCGAGGCCGTTCAGGCGCTCAACCGCCAGGTAACGCCACTGCTCGTCGCGAAGGGTGATCGGTGCAAAGTCGCCCACGTTAGTCGAACGCACGCGTTCGTTGCGGGTTTGAATCGGAACACCGTATCCGTGCGAGTGCTCGGTCAGGCCGTGTTGGGCTAGCCCTGGTTGGGCAGTCTGGGTTAGTTCGGTCATTTAGCCGACTGCACCTTCCATCTGCATTTCAATAAGTTTGTTTAGCTCGAGGGCGTATTCCATCGGCAACTCTTTGGCGATTGGCTCGATGAAGCCGCGCACGATCATGGCCATGGCCTCGTCTTCTGCCATTCCGCGCGACTGCAGATAGAACAGCTGCTCTTCGCTGACGCGCGAGACTGTTGCCTCGTGGCCCATCGATACGTCGTCTTCGCGAACATCCACGGCTGGGTAGGTGTCGGAGCGAGAGATGGTGTCTACCAGCAACGCGTCACAGCGAACGGTGTTGGCCGAGTGGTGGGCTCCGACGCCGACGCGGATCTCGCCGCGATAAGAGGTGCGGCCGCCGCCACGAGCGATCGACTTCGAGACGATCGACGAAGAAGTGTATGGGGCGAGGTGAATCATCTTGGCGCCGGCATCCTGGTGCTGGCCCTCGCCTGCGAATGCAACCGAGAGGGTCTCGCCGCGAGCGTGCTCACCGGCAAGGATGATCGCAGGGTACTTCATGGTGACCTTTGAGCCGATGTTGCCGTCAATCCACTCCATGGTTGCGCCTTCGTGCGCGATCGCGCGCTTGGTCACCAGGTTGTAGACGTTGTTCGACCAGTTCTGAATCGTCGTGTAGCGAACGCGGGCGTTCTTCTTGACGATGATCTCGACTACGGCCGAGTGAAGCGAATCCGAGTTGTAAATCGGGGCGGTGCAGCCCTCGATGTAGTGAACGTATGAGCCCTCATCCGCGATGATTAGGGTTCTTTCGAACTGACCCATGTTCTCGGTGTTGATGCGAAAGTAAGCCTGAAGTGGAATCTCGACGTGAACGCCTTTTGGCACGTAGACGAAAGAGCCGCCAGACCAGACCGCGGTGTTCAGCGCGGCAAACTTGTTGTCGCCGGCCGGAATCACTGTGCCGAAGTACTCCTGGAAGATTTCTGGGTGCTCTTTGAGAGCGGTGTCGGTGTCGAGAAAGATGACGCCCTGAGCTTCGAGCTCTTCTTGAATCTGGTGGTAAACAACCTCTGACTCGTACTGCGCTGCCACGCCCGATACCAGGCGGCTGCGCTCTGCCTCGGGGATTCCTAGGCGCTCGTAGGTGTTCTTGATGTCCTCTGGCAGGTCATCCCACGATGCCGCCTGACGCTCGGTCGAGCGAACGAAGTACTTGATGTTGTCAAAGTCGATGCCGCTGAGGTCGGAGCCCCAGTTTGGCATTGGCTTCTTAGTGAAGTACTCGTAGCCCTTGAGGCGACGCTCGAGCATCCAGGTTGGTTCGCTCTTGAGTCCGCTGATGTTGGTCACCACGGATTCGTTGATGCCGCGCTTCGCGATCTTGCCGGCTGCGTCGGCATCCGCCCATCCGTATTCATAGACTCCCAGGCTGTCGAGCTCTGGTCTGTCGATGATGTTTTCAGTCATCTGTGAACCTCCGGTTGGGCTAACCACGGCGAGCACGCGCTATTCCCTCGCAACGCGTGCGATGGATGAACGGAGTCGTGTTTTAACCGTGTAAAACTTGAACGAGAAAAAGGTCTTGAACGGGCGCCGTTGCCACAATTTCGAGAACAAATCTGGCTCAAGTTTAGTTGAGCAACCTCGGGTAGCGATAGACCCCAAGGCTTGAAAGGTACTCCCCCATGAAGAAACTGCTGAACTCCCGACTGTTTGCCGCCGAGCGGCTGCGCCTGTACGTCTGGGCATCCTTGGTTAGTCAGATTCTGATTGTGGTGACCGGTGGCGTGGTTCGCCTGACCGGCTCTGGTCTCGGCTGCCCCACCTGGCCTCGCTGCGTGGATG
>CANGNR010000092.1 GCA_947455385.1 Microbacteriaceae bacterium | reverse complement strand
TCTTGACTGGGAACTCGAGGCGAGCTCCGGTCGAAACGGCGGTGGCGTTCTTGATGCTCAGGTCGAACAGCAACAGGTACTTGATGGTTGCGACAACGTCTTCGACGGTCAGGGTGTTGGCGTTAGGGTCTACGTTCAGACCGAGCTTGCGGTTGAGCTTGTGGCGACCAACGCGAGCGAGGTTGTAGCGCTTCGACTCGAAGTAGGTAGAGCGCAGCCAAGCCTCGGCGGTCTCAACACCGGCAGTTTCGCCGCGAACCTTGCGGTACAGCTCGCGAACGGCGTCATCCTTGGTGAGGATTGGGTTGGCGAAGACCTTCGACTCGTCGTAGGCGAGGGTGTTCTTGATCAGGTCGACGTCGTACTCCCAGTTAGGAGCACCCGCCTTGACCGAAGCCTCGATGTCGCTGAAGAGGTCGATGATTTCGTCCTTCGAGAGGCCTAGGGCCTTCAAGAAGATGGTTGCAGAGACCTTGTTCTTGCGGTCGACCTGAACCTGAACGATTGGCTGGCCGAAACGAGCAACAGGCTTGCGGTCATCGCGAACCCACTCGGTGAGGAACTCGAGGTATGAACCGCGGCTAGGGATGATCTGAGCCTTGTTGTTGCGGACGTCGAGGTTACCGGTGGTGTTGGTCGACACCTGGAAGTACACACCTGGCGAACGAACCAGCTGCGAAACCACGACACGCTCGGTGCCGTTGATGATGAAGGTGCCCTTTTCGGTCATCACAGGGAAGTCGCCCATGAAGACGGTCTGCGACTTGATTTCACCGGTCTGGTAGTTGGTGAACTCGGCCTTGATGTAGAGAGGCTGGGTGTAGCTCTTGCCCTTGGTCTTGCACTCGTCTGGAGTGTAGTTCGGGTCGTAGAGCTCGGGAGCGGCGAACGACAGACCCATCTTGGCGTCTGCCGATGAGTTTGCCGAGTCTTCGATTGGCGAGATCTCTTCGAAGATCTCTTCGAGGCCGGTCTTGGCGTCTGGGCCGGCTACCGCGCGCCAGGCAGGGTTTCCGACGAGCCAGTCAAAGCTCTCGGTCTGCAGGCTTAGTAGGTCGGGGATTGCAATCGGTTCGATGACCTTTGCAAAAGAAGGGCGCTGAGCCGTTCTGTCGTTTCTAGTGGTCTTTGATGCGTTCTTCGCAGCAGCCAAGAAAATCCCTCCAAGGGCGTTCTTCGTTCAATGAGCGGGTGAGAGATCGCGACCCTTAATCAGTGACGCCAAAATATGCGGTCACGCGCGCAGCCGAAATATGCTTGCGGGATGTTTGGGAGCAAACCTAAAGTCTATAACGCTTTGATTGCGATTGGCAACTAGTATTTTGTGCCGGAATTTCAGCAGCTGATAATCGCGTCGTTTATCTGGTCGGCGAGCGCTTTGGCGTCATCCACGCCCAAAATCACGCGGTCAAGACGCGCACCACGAAGGTTGATTGCCAGCGCTTGCTTGCCGCGGCGCCAAGAAACGAAGGCGCGGTCGCCCTTGCGCAGATAAGTGCCCGCAATGATCAAACCTGGGATGGCGGTGCCCGGCACCCGCAGCCCAAGCTGCCACCACCACTTGGCGTCGAGCACCTCTGCCCCGCGAATCTGTGTGCCGGCAAAGGTTAGGTCGCCGTGCAGGGCCGCGAGCTTCTCGCCCGCGGTCAGCGTGATGCGCAGCTCTGTGTCGGTGAGTTCGATGTTCGGCATATTTCTAACCTAGTGAGGCAAGGCGCTAACCAGCCAGGTCAGCAGAGGCGCAAAGAGCAGGGCCGGCAGCAGGTCGGCAACGGCAATCTTCTTGAGGTTCAGCAGGCGAATGCCAATGGCGAGCATCAACACTCCCCCGGTGGCCGTGATGGCGGCGATCATCGCGCCGGGAATGAAGTCGCCGGCAAAGGTCGCGGCCAGCGTGATTAGCCCCTGCCACAGGCCGACGGTGATCGCGGATGCGGCCACACCCCATCCGAGGCTGGCGGCGAAGGCGATGCTAGCGAACCCGTCGAGAATCGACTTGATGATGAGGGTGTTTGAGCCCTGCCCGATGCCGTCAGAGATTGAGCCGAGAATCGCCATTGGGCCGATTGCGAAAATCAAGGATGCGTTTACGTATCCGGTGATGAACCGTTCGCGGCCGGCCGAGGTTGAGACCTTGCCGCGCGAGAGCTTTGCCTGCAGCCAACCGCCGAAGCCCTCGAGCCGGGTTTCGATGCCCGCGAGCGACCCGGTGATGGCGCCAAGCAGCAGGGCGAAGATCACG
This sequence comes from Microbacteriaceae bacterium, assembly GCA_947455385.1. Taxonomy (GTDB): domain Bacteria; phylum Actinomycetota; class Actinomycetes; order Actinomycetales; family Microbacteriaceae; genus Rhodoluna. The sequence goes on along the minus strand of CANGNR010000092.1, from coordinate 2,429 downwards.
ATCATGAATGGGCCGGCAACTCCGGCCGCGGCAACAAACTTGGCATCGCCTAAGGATGCGAGGTTGAGCCCGCCGAGCACGAGCGTGACCAGGCCGAGTGCGTCTGTGACGGTGCGGTTGGTTTTGTCTGGCAGGCGGGCACCGAGCAAAACGCCGATGGCGGAGCCCGCGAGAATCGTGAGGATGTTCACGATGGTGCCGATGCCGATCATGGAGTCGAGTCTAAAGAGTAACGCCACCGGCATCCGCAAAATGAAAAAGGACCCACAAAGTGGGATCCTTTTTTGTTTTTAGTGGCGGTGACGGTGGGATTTGAACCCGAGCAGCGATTAGCGGACGCGAAGCTATCGCGTTCGCAGCTGCGAGACCGCCAGCAAGTTGATGGTTGAAATACGAGTCGGGAGGAGTAACGCCGCCGGCATCCGCAAAATGAAAAAGGACCCCACAAAGTGGGATCCTTTTTTGTTTTTAGTGGCGGTGACGGTGGGATTTGAACCCACGGTGCGCTTTCACGCACACAACTTTTCGAGAGTTGCACCTTCGGCCGCTCGGACACGTCACCGTGGGATAGTTTATTACATCGGAGGCACGTTTGAGTACTGAGGGTTCTGCCAAAGCAATTGCTGCGGCTCTAGCAGCCAATATCGGCATCGCAACAACCAAGTTCATCGCAGCTGGCTTCTCGGGCTCAGCCTCGATGTTTGCCGAGGCCATCCACTCTGTTGCCGACTCGGGCAACCAACTGCTGCTCATCCTTGGTGGCCGCCGCGCTAAGCGAGTTGCGACCGACAGCCACCCTTTTGGCTATGGCCGCTCGCGCTTTATTTATGCGTTTCTGGTTTCGATCGTGCTCTTCTCTATTGGCGGCCTGTTCTCGATTTATGAGGGCATCTCAAAACTTCGCGACCCGCACGAGCTAGAACAGGCATGGTTGCCGCTCACGGTTCTGGGCGTCTCGATTGTGCTCGAGACTTTCTCGCTGCTCACCGCGCTCAAGGCATCCAAGGATGAACGCGGAAGCAAGAGCCTCATGCAGTTCATTCGCCACGCCAAGTCGCCCGAGCTGCCGGTGGTGGTTCTCGAAGATATCGCCGCGCTGGCTGGCCTGGTTCTTGCCTTCGGCGGCGTCGGTCTGACCGTCATCACCCACGATGCAATCTGGGATGCTATCGGCACGCTCGCGATTGGCGCACTGCTCGTCGCTGTGGCCATCATTCTTGGCATCGAAACGTCGAGCCTGCTGGTCGGCGAGGGAGCAACCGCGAGCGACGTGAGCGCAATCAGGGCGGCCCTCGAGGGTTCGGCTCGGGTGCACGGCGTGATTCACATGAAGACGCTTTATTTGGGCCCGGATGAATTGATGCTGGCCGCCAAGATTGCGGTCGAACCTCTTGCGACCGCTGCCGAGGTTGCCGTTGCGATCGATGAGGCCGAGGCCGCCGTGCGCGCTGCCGTGCCGGCGACCCGCGTTATTTACTTAGAGCCAGACGTCCTGCGCGACTCAAAGAACTGACGCAGCTGGGCCGCACATTCGTCGGCCATGATTCCGGGGATGACCTCCACTGGGGTCCCGAGTCGCTGGTCTCGAAGAATGTCGTAGCGCGAGCCCGCTGCACCCACCGGCTCATCCCAAGCTCCAAAAACAACGCGCGGAATCCGTGCCGCAACTATGGCGCCGGCACACATCACGCAAGGCTCGAGAGTCACGATCAGAGTCAGGTCTTCTAGGCGCCAGTCTGCGGCGGCGGCACCGGCCGCCCGAATCGCAACGATTTCGGCGTGGGCGCTGGCATCCTTAGTGGCTTCGCGCTCGTTATGGCCTCGCGCAACGATCTCGCCCGCTCCGTTTACCAACAGCGCGCCAACCGGCACGTCGCTGCCCGAACGGGCGGCCTCGTTGAGCGCCTCAACCATGAGGGCATCCCACTTGTTTGCCATGCCAAACCTTCGCTTTGCGGTGGGGCGAATTCGCCGCCCCTTAGATAGATTTAGCCTATGCGAGTTCATATTGCGAACCACCCCTTGATCAGCCACAAGCTAACCGTTCTGCGCGACAAGAACACGCCTTCGCCGGTGTTTCGCCAGCTGGTTGAAGAGCTCGTGACGCTGCTTGCCTATGAGGCCACTCGCGATGTGCGCGTGCAGGAGTTTGAGATCGAAACCCCCGTGGCAAAAACGCTTGGCGTCAAGCTGAGCCGCCCTCGCCCACTCATCGTGCCGATTCTTCGCGCTGGGCTCGGCATGCTCGAGGGCATGACCAAGTTGCTGCCCACTAGTGAGGTCGGCTTCTTGGGCCTCAAGCGCGACGAAGAGACTCTGCAGCCCATCACCTATGCCGAGCGCCTGCCAGACGACCTCACCGGCCGCCAGGTCTACATAATCGACCCGATGCTGGCAACGGGCGGCACTCTCTGCGATTCGATCGACTA
>CANGNR010000091.1 GCA_947455385.1 Microbacteriaceae bacterium | reverse complement strand
GGCACCAAGGTGGCCATCGCGCAGGCGATCGACAAGCACGACACCATCGGCCAAGACCTCGTGGGCATGGTGGTAGACGACATCGTCGTGGTCGGCGCAAAGAGCCTCTTCATGACCGACTACATCGCGTGCGGCAAAGTGGTTCCGCAGCGCATCGCCGACATCGTTCGCGGTGTTGCCGAGGCATGTGCCGCCGTGGATGTTGCTCTGCTAGGTGGCGAGACCGCCGAACACCCGGGCCTTCTTCACCCGGATGAATACGACGTGGCAGGAGCGGCGACTGGTGTGGTCGACGCCGACAAGATGCTCGGCGCAGGTCGAGTTCAGGTTGGCGACATCGTGCTCGGCCTCGAGGCATCTGGCCTGCACTCAAACGGTTACTCGCTGGTTCGCAAGATCATCGCCGACAGCAAGCTCGACTACACGAAGTCGGTTGCCGAGTTCGGCGATATCTCGCTTGGCGAGAGGCTGCTCGAACCAACCCGCCTCTACACCGGCGTACTGAACCGCTTGCTCGAGGGTCCGCTAGGAGCATCCGTGCGCACCATGAGCCACATCACCGGCGGAGGCATCGCGGCCAACCTTTCGCGAGTCTTGCCATCCACCGTGAGCCTCGATGTCGAGCGTTCGACCTGGAAGCCGCTCGACGTGTTTCAGGTTCTCGCCGAATGGGGTGGCTACAAGCTCACCGAGCTCGAGGGCACCTGGAACCTCGGCCTTGGCTTCGCACTAGTGGTCAAGCGTGCCGACGCGGATGCGATTGCGGCCCAGATTAACGCCGCCGGCATTCGCACCTGGCAGCTCGGAATCATCGAGTCGACTGCCTGCGACGCAGAACTTCCTGGTTATATCACCGAGGCCAAGGGCACTCGCGGTGGCGCGGTTCGCCTGGTCGGCGACTACGCCAACTAGCGGCCAATCGCTGCTATTCGACTGAACCTATTTCTTGGTTGCGGCAGCGAACAGCGCCTTCAGGCCGGCGCCAGAGCCGATCGTGTATAGGTACTGGGTGCGCGAAACCTTGCCGGTGGAGTCTTTGCTGGTCTCATAGATTCGCTCAACGGAACCCGATGCAAGGGCAACGTCAAACTTCGTGCCATTCGAGCAGACGGCCAGGTAGCCGGATTTGGTCTTGAGAATCTTGGAGCAGTTGTCGGCGGCAAGTTCTCTCGAGAGTGCCTTCAACGAAGAGTGAACAGACTCAAAGAACTTCTGGCTTGCCGAGTCGGCGTCGGTTGCGGTTGCGAAAAGCCCGGTGACGGCGTTGTTGGCCGCCAGGTTGAGGCCGCCAATGCCCTTGGCAGAGTGCGCAACCGAAACCTCGAGGTGGCCGTCGGCGGCATTTTGCTCTTCGAGCCAGTCGCCGTCGAAAGACTTCTGAACGATCGCCGCAAGCTCGCTAGACAGGGCAGCCGGAGTGGCGCTGGCCGAGGCGTGCACGATAGTCGTGGTGTGCGAAGGCGATGGGCTCGAGCCCGGCAGGCTTGAGCAGCCAGCCAGACCAAGGATGCCGAGCGTCGCAACTGCGACGGCGCCGATGAACTTCTTAGCGCTCATCTTCAGAACCATCGGTGTCGACGTCTCCTTCTTGTTCTGCAACTTCGTCGGGTGATTCGAGTTCGATGATTCCCTCGAGCTCTTCTACGGTCTCGCCTGTCTCGCCGAGGTCGGCTAGCGGGTCGGTCTCTTCGGCTTCGCCGTCATCCTCGCCGTCTTCGTAAAGGTCGGCCCACTTGTCTTCATAGACAGGCTCGGCGTTGTCGCCAGGCTGACCGAGCTCGCGCTCGAGTGCGCTGTAGTCGGTGTTTGGGCTGAAATACTTCAGCTCGCGAGCAACCTTGGTGTGCTTTGCTTTTTGACGGCCACGCCCCATGGCGCAACCCCCTAACGCTATTTGGCCAGAAGAAATCTGGGATCCGACGGGGATATCTTGGGTTATTTTAGCAGTGATGGGGCTAGTTCGAGCACTCCGATAACGGCTGTGGATGACAGCACGAAGGTCAGCAAGATGTTGAGAACTGCCTTGCGAAGCTTGCGCTCCCTGAAGTACTCGGCGGTCTGAGCCACGAACGCGCTAAAGGTCGAGAAGCCGCCGGCGACTCCAAGGGCCAGCGAATAGCCGATTGGGGTGTGCGGGTAGGCGTCGCCGAGCCCGAGCTTTGCCAACATTGCGAGGCCCGAAGCAAGCACGTTTGCCACCATGATTCCCCAGGGCAGGTAGCCGGTCCACTTGGATGCGACCAGGCGCAGCACAGATCCGACTCCGCCGGCCACGGCAAGGGCGACCATCAGCGTGGCGTTCATCGGCGGCCATCCTTGTTTGGCTTTTGCGTCTCGTTGATTTCGCCGAAGGGTTCTGGCTCAATCGGAGGCAGGCCGGCGCCAGCGACAAATCGACGAGCCAGCCATGCGCCAACGAAGTAGGCGACGATTCCGTCGACAACCATGAGCAGAATCCAGGCGCCAGAGATGATAGCGAAAGGCTGGTGGGTTAGCACTCCGGTTGATGACTCAAACGGAAAGGCAAACCAAACGGCAACGGCGCTGAGGCTGGTGAGTCCACCGCAGAAGCCGACGCTCCAGAATGCCCTGGCTCGCTCTCCGGTTAGACGCGGGTCGGCGTTAATCCAACCGACTATCAGACAGCCGATGACGTTGACGATGAAGAGCGTGCTGATTTCGTCGTTGAATGTGCCAACAAAGACCCGCCACAGACTACCGATTGTGCCGCCGAGCAGGGTTAGCGCGACATTCGCTGGGCTTAGTCGCAAACTACTCGTCGCCCCCGTCGTCTTTGACCTTCACCTTGTAGACCGCGTTGCGACCCTTTTCGTGCTTGCGCAACGCTGGGCGAAGGTTCTCGCCACGACGAGCATCACCTGGCAGTGGCTTGCGGTCAAACGGGTTGAAACGCTCGGCCGAACGCAAGCGCCAAGGCACGATGGTGACCATGGTGTGCGGCACGTACATCAGGCGGCGGCGCAGACGGTTGGCGCGGTGGTTGTGGAAGATGTGCTCCCACCAGTGACCGACCACATACTTTGGAAGATAAACCGAGATGCGCTCGTTGCGGTTCTGCTCGTGGTGCTCCTCGAGAAAGGCAATCAGCGGCGCGGTGAACTCACGATAAGGCGACTCGATGATGACTAGCGGAACCTTGATTCCGTAGGCCTTCCACTCTTTTTCGAACTCGGCGGCGCGCTCTGGGTCGATTGCCACGTGAATCGCATCCAGGTCGCTGTGGTGGCTCGAGATCGCGTAGTCGAGGGCCTTCAACTGAGGCAGGTTGAGCTTGTCCATGAGCACCACCGCGTAGTCGCCCTTAGCCCCAAATTCGATGTCGGGGTCGAGCGCAACCTCGATCTCGATGGTCTTGTAGTAGCGACCGGTGTTGTACATGATCCAGTAGAGCGTCGGCATGATGATGAACACCAGCCAGGCTCCGTGGGTGAACTTGGTGATTGTGACGATAATCAACACGGATGCGGTCATAAACGCACCGAAACCGTTGATGAGTCGACCCGAGTTCGCCTCGCGCGCACTGATCGAGCCATCGGCGAGACCGCGCTTCCAGTGCCTGAGCATGCCGAGCTGGCCAACCGTGAACGAGGTGAATACGCCGAGCACATAGAGCTGGATGAGGTCGGTGACCGACGCCTTGTACACGATGAGCAGCACTACCGAGGCCGCGGTCAACGAGAGCATGCCGTTCGAATAAACGAGGCGGTCACCGCGGGTCATGAGCGACTTTGGTGCGTAGGCATCTTTCGCGAGCACCGATGAGAGCAGCGGGAATCCGTTGAACGCCGTGTTAGCAGCGAGCAGCAGAATCGCCGCAGCCGAGGCCTGCAGAACGAAGAACATGACCGAGCCGTTGCCAAAGATGGCGATGCCCAACTGAGCTAGCACCGATTGCTGAACCTCAAGTTCGCGACCGATCTGCTCCATGGGGTTGTCGAGGTAGTGCACGCCGGCCTTTAGCGAGAAGAAGATGATGCCCGAGAACATTGTGATTGCCGCAGCGCCCATCCAGGTCATGGTCTTCTGGGCGTTCTTGACCTTTGGCAAACGGAACGCTGGCACGCCATTTGCGATGGCCTCGACGCCGGTGAGGGCGGCTGAACCAGACGCGAACGAACGCAAAATCAGCAGGATGATCAGAAACGGCGTTGCTATCAAATCGTGCTGCGCAATGACCTCGTAGTTCGCCGAAGGAGCGCTGATGGGCAGGCCGGCAATCAGGCGGTAGACGCCCGCGCCGAGCATGATGAGCACGGATGCGATGAAGAGGTATGTGGGCACCGCGAATGCAACGCCAGACTCGCGAACGCCACGAAGGTTGATTGCACACAAAAAGAGCACAAACCCGACCGCGATTTCAACGCGGAATGGATCGAGATTAGGGAAAGCCGAGATTAGGTTATCGACGCCCGATGCAATCGAAACGGCAACGGTCATGACGTAGTCGAGCAGCAGTGCAGAGGCAACAATCAGGGCAGCCCGCTCGCCGATATTCTTCTTTGCCACCTCGTAGTCGCCACCGCCAGAAGGGTAGGCGGCGATGATTCGGCGATACGAAAGGATGATGACAAGAAGCAGAAGCACGACGACCGCGGCGATACCCGGCGCGAAGCTGAGCATTGCGGCTCCACCGAGCGTCAGAATCATCAAAAGCTCTTGCGGACCATAGGCGACCGACGAAAGCGGGTCGCTCGAGAAGATAGGTAGCGCGATGTACTTCGGAAGCAGTTCACCCTCGAGGTTTGCGGTGCGAAGGCGCTTTCCGACTAGTAGTCGGCGGGCTGTGTCGAGAGTCT